>JAFPZV010000055.1 GCA_017417085.1 Deltaproteobacteria bacterium
CCTTGCCTATGATCCAAGGGCAACGTATTTGATTCTGTCCCTTGAGGATGAAAATCGTCCGGTGCTTAATGCCTTCCACATCGAAGGCAACATGGTAAGAAAAGAGGAACTGGTACTGGTTGATTAAAGCAGGAGGGAAGAAAAGTGCCTGAGGAAAAATATACGGTTGATGACACGATCGATATCACGGATGTCGTGTGTCCTGTTACCTTCGTCAAGGCGAAAGCCGCGCTGGAGGAACTTGAGGAAGGGCAGGTGCTGCGAGTCCGTATGAACGATGGAGAGCCGGTACGGGATGTACCCCGCAGCATGAAGGAAGAGGGACATCAGGTCCTGAAGCTTTCCGCCAACGGTGATGGGACCTATGATCTGCTGGTACGGAAAATGGGAGATTGAGGCATTTTTAGCAGTTTAGAATGAGACCTGTCAGGCCCATGTTTCCCGGGGCAGAGTAAAGCCCAGCGCCCGGATGTTCGCCAGATCGTTAGCCAGCTCGTTGCCGTTTGTGGTGAGGTAGTTGCCCACAATCGCGCCGTTGGCACCGGCGGTGAAACAGCGGTACTGATCTTTTCCCAGTTGCTGGCGGCCGCCGCACATGCGCAAAACCGCCTTCGGATTGATCAGGCGGAACACAGCGATCGCGGTAAGCACCTCATCCAGGGCAAGTGGCTTTAGGTGTTCCAGCGGTGTACCGGGAATTGGGGTGAGCACGTTGAAGGCGATGGACATGACGCCCAAATCCCGCAGCTCCAGGGCCAGATCAATGCGATCGGCGACACTCTCGCCCATGCCGATAATGCCGCCGGAGCAAAGCGTCAGTCCGTGTGCGCGCGCCAGCCTGAGAGTGGTTGCCTTTTCCTCCCAGGTGTGGGTGGTGCAGACCTGGGGAAAGTAATTTTTGCAGGCCTCCAGATTGCAGTGGTAACGTTTTAGCCCGGCCGCGACGAGACGACTAACGGTTGCTTCGTCCAGCAGTCCGGCCGAGGAGCAGAGATAGAGCCCCGTGCTTCTGGCTATTTCGGCGAAAAGCCGCTCCATGTCGGCCAGCGTTCGCTCGCTCAGTTTACGGCCGCTGGTGACCAGGCCGATACGTTCCACTCCGTGCGCGTCACAGTCCCGAGCCAGACGCAGAGCCTCCGCCTTGTCGATAAAGGCGTAATGAGGGGCTTCGGTGCAGTGCCGGGCCGACTGGGCGCAAAAACGGCAGTCTTCCATACAATCGCCGCTTTTGGCGTTGATGATGGCGCAGGCATCGAAACGGTCACCCATGAAATGGCGGCGGATCTTGTCAGCCAGGCGGTAGAGGGCAGGTTTGTCCGGCCATTCGGTCAGCGCCAGAGCGGCGTCCCGGTCGATGCTTTCACCAGAAAACAGGCGTTCTTCAACGTCTTGCAACAGGGTTGTCATGATTGATTTTCCCTTTTTGATTGATGATGCTTTTGCCCGTGTTTTCCTTATGAGCTGCGTCAAGCGTCAACGTCCCGGAAATCCGGCAGGTGTTTCGCGCGATAGAGTCGCGTTCATACTGCCGGTCCGGTAGCCCTCCATATCCAAGGTGGTGAACAGAAAACCAATGCGTCGGAATTCTTTGCAGACAGCCTGACGTATCTTCTCCTCCGCCAGTTTTTCGATATCTTCCCGAGGCACCTCAATTCTTGCGAGATGACCGTGAATTCTGACTCGCACCTGCCGAAAACCACTGTCCATGAGAAATTGTTCAGCGCGCTCGACGCAGCGCAATTTCTCTTCGGTAATTTCCTCGCCATAGGAGAAACGTGACGCCAGGCAGGCGGAGGCGGGCTTGTCCCAGATTGGCAGGCCCAGTGCTTTGGCAAGCAAGCGAATTTCCTCTTTGCCCAGTCCCGCCTCCTTGAGCGGACTTTTGACCGACAGTTCCGCCGCAGCCCTCAGGCCGGGCCGGTAATCGCCCGTGTCATCCCTGTTGGAGCCTTCCGCGATATGTTCAATGCTCTTTTTCCGGGCGATGCCCATCAGTGCCGTAAACAGGATCTTTTTGCAGAAATAACAGCGATCCGGGCTGTTGTGCCGGTAGCCCGCTTCCTTCAGCGGATTGACCGGGCAAATGACATGCCGGATGCCCCGGGTTGCGCAAAAGGTTCGCACAGACTCCACTTACCGGCTGGGCACCGAGGCATCTGCGCCAGTGACAGCCAGTACCTGGTCACCCAGAACCTCGTGGGCCACCGCAAGCAGGAGAGTGGAATCCACGCCGCCGGAACAGGCTACCACCAGACTATTCAGAGTTCTGATATATGCCTGAAGTTGATCAAATTTTCTTTTCAGTGCTGGAGACAATTCCGGCAAAAACATTGATACTCCTTTCCGTTGCCGTTTAGAGACGTCTGCCTTCGGGATGAATTTCCCATCTTTTCAAGTTTTTTGGGGAGGATTCACGTCAAGCCTGATATGCTTCCCGTACTTTCCTTGTGAAATCATCCCATCCCAGACGCTCCAGTACTTTGGCGAAACGTTCGCCGGGCTGGGCGTTTTGGGCGAAATATTCGATGGCGGTGTCCGCTATCCGCCACAATGTCTCCTCGTTTTCAACAAGAGGAAGAATCTCCCTGCCTTTCCGAATGGCATTTCCGAAAGTGCCGCCGAAGGAGACGAGGTAACCACTTTTTCCGTGCCAGGCTCCGGAAGGGCAGGCCATGACGCAACGGCCGCAGTGGTTGCATTTTTCCGTATCCAGCGCAATCTTGCCATTTTCCGTGGAGATCGCGTCACAGCGGCAGGCTTTTTCGCATACCCCGCAAAGAGTGCATTCATCCGCTGCCCAGGAGATGGCCATGCCACCCTTGACACCCAGATCGTTTTCCTCGGCCTTAAGACAGTTGTTTTGGCATCCGGTAACGCCGAACTTGAACTTATGGGGCAGTTTGCGCCCGAAGTAGCGGCGATCCAGCTCGGTGGCAATGGCCAGCGCATCAATGCAGCCGCTGGGGCAACATTGTCCGCTCTGACAGGCCGTTACCGTTCGAACGCGGGGCCCGCAGACGCTGGGAGACACTCCACCCGCGGCAAGGTCGTTTTTGATGTTTTCAATGTCTTCAAGCCGGATAAAGGGGATTTCCACCCCCTGACGTGAAGTGAGGTGGACGTAGTCCTTTCCGTATTTTTTTGCTGCGGCGGCGATGGTCTGAAGCTGCTCCACCGTCAGTGTACCGCCTACTACCCGCAGGCGGAGAGAAAAGGTGTTCTTCTGCTTCTGGCGCATAAAACCGCCGGCCTTGAGTGCCGCATAGTCCACAGCCATGGAAATTTCTCCTTCTAGTAGTATGTATAATTTACGGTATTTTCGTACAGCAAACGATCCTTTTCCGGTCCACTTTTCCTAAGATCCAGAACGAATTCCGGTCGCCGTTCCTGCCGGATCCGCTTTTCCGTCGGAGTATCCAGAGACTCTCCAGGGATGACCGTGATGATCCCGGCCTGCTGCAGCAAATCCGTGGCGAACAGGAGACGCTCGCCACTTTCGCGCACCTGCATGGTGTGAAGTCCCTGAGAGAGCAGTTCCCGCTCGATTTCCTCGGCTTTGTAAACGTTGTCCGCGAGGATGAGAAAAGGTGTTTGCCCCATATACTTCGCCCGCGTTTCCGGGCCGATCTTTTCCGCGTTCTGTTCACCAGTATCAAAGACCGTTTCGATGATACCACAGGCGGCGGTAGCGTTGGTGATTCGATCAATCAGAATCAGCTCGCCCAGTGTCCGATGGCTGGAAAAGGTGTCCACTACAATGGGGGACGACAGCGAGATGGAGCACAGGGCAATTTCGTTCTTTTTCAAGCTTGTGGCATTTCGATGCTCACCGGTGTTTACATCCACAGTGTACCGGATGCCGTCAATTTTTCCCGGTATGAGCCGGGTGCCTACCTTGATGAAGAGGGCACGGGAATGCATCAGCGCCTCGTCGTCCATCCAGAGCAGGGTGGCTTCGAAGTGGTTGGCCATATGCAAAACCGTTTCCTTGATGAGAACGCTGCCACGTGAGACGTCTACCTCCGTGTCCAGTTCGATGGTGACAGGCTGACCTTCTCCTGCTGCACTGACGGATTGATCGCCCACCAGTATGTTTTTTACACCGGCCTTTGTGCCGCTGGGCAGAACGCTCAGCATATCTCCGATCCGGATTTCGCCGGTTTCGATTTGCCCCTGAAAGCCCCGAAAGGTATGATCCGGACGGCATACCCGTTGGACGGGCATGTAAAATCCCTCTTCGTGGCCGGCGGGTTCCACTGCCACCGTTTCGAGCCAATTCAGCAAAGGTCCGCCCTGGTACCAGTCCATGATAGCCGACGGTTTTGTCAAGTTCTCTCCTGTTGTAGCGGAGAGCGGGATGATTTTGACGCCCTGCAGGCCCAGTTCGTTTTCAAGTTCCTCTATTTGCGCCTGAATCTTTTCAAAAGGTTTGCGGTCATACTCTACCAGGTCCATTTTGTTCACAGCGAATACGAAAGCGCGGATGCCCATAAGTGCGCAGATGCGCGCATGACGGCGCGTCTGCACGAGTACGCCCTTTGTTGCATCTACCAGAATAACCGCCAGATCGGCGAAACTTGCGCCTACCGCCATATTGCGGGTGTATTCCTCATGTCCAGGCGTGTCTGCCACAATGAAGCTGCGTCGATCTGTCGTGAAATAACGGTAGGCCACATCGATGGTGATGCCCTGTTCGCGTTCCGCCATAAGCCCGTCCAGAAGCAGGGAGTAATCGATCTCTCCGCCCCGGGAGCCCACACGGCTGTCCAGTTCCAGGGCTCGCTCCTGGTCGGCATAGAGGAGCTTGGTGTCGTAAAGAATGTGTCCGATGAGTGTGGACTTACCGTCATCCACGCTGCCACAGGTAATGAATTTCAGAAGTCCGTTCATCAGAAATATCCCTCCCGTTTGCGTTTTTCCATGCTGGCCGCGCCGCCGTCCCGATCTATGACACGGCTGGTGCGTTCGCTCGTGACAGCACTCAATGTTTCTCTGACAATGGCATCCAGTGTATCCGCCGTCGATTCCACACCGCCAGTCAGCGGGTAACAACCCAGGGTGCGGAAACGCACGCTCAGATACTCCGGCCTCTCACCGGGTAAAAGCGGCAAACGATCATCGTCCACCATGATGATGTTGCCGTCCCGGCGAACAACGGGACGCTTTGCCGCGAAGTACAGCGGTACGATTTCTATGCTCTCACGCCGGATATACTGCCAGATATCCTTCTCCGTCCAATTGGAGATGGGAAACACCCGGATGCTTTCACCTTTTTTGATGCGGGTATTGTAGAGCTTCCACATCTCCGGGCGCTGGTTTTTCGGATCCCAGGCCTGTTCGGTGTTGCGGAAAGAAAAAATGCGTTCCTTGGCGCGGGACTTTTCTTCGTCTCGTCGTCCACCGCCGAAAGCCGCTGTGAAGCCGTACTTCGTGAGTGCCTGTTTGAGTGCCTGGGTCTTCATCACATCCGTGTAAACAGCGCCATGATCGAATGGGTTGATGCCTTGCCGCACTCCCTCTTCGTTGGTGTAGACGAGCATGTCAAGGCCGTATC
>JAFPZV010000056.1 GCA_017417085.1 Deltaproteobacteria bacterium
GAAAAAGGCTTCATTTTCGATGTGCGCCAAGCTCCCCGGAAAGTGCAGGAACAGGCCTGCGCCGCCGGACTCATTCCCTGGATCCCGGCGGATTTCCCAGAGCTGCACAAAGAACCGGCCCCTCCCCCCAAACGACAAAGCAACAAGAAAAGTACTTCAAAAAAGACGTTGAAAAAGGAGCCTCCCCAAGACCAAGGCTCCCTCTTTGAGGCCCTGCCCAACAAGGGGAAAGACAAAACCTGACGGTAAGCAAGAAAAATCGAAAAGGGGCTGTTCTCAAAGACAGCCCCTCTTCTTCTACTCCGCGTAGAACACCCGGCCCGGTATACGCGCCGGGGCTTCGGGAGCATCCCCTTCCGGGTAGCCCAGCACGCAGTGACCAATGCCCTCGTATTCGCCTTCAATGCCCAGCTTTTTCAGGATGGCCCGTCCCTCTGCGCTTTCGAACTCCTCTTTGGCCCGGTGAATCCAGCATGAACCGATGCCCAGCGCATGGGCGGCCAGCATCATATTGCCAATAACCAGACTGCCGTCATAGACAGGGGTCGGCGCGTTCCTGTCCGCCAGTACAATCAACACTACCGGCGCACCATAGAAAGGATCGAAGCCCGGTTCCCAACCGCCAATGGCACAGTTCATCTTGGAGAGGCGGTCACGCAGTTTTTTGTCCGTGACCGCGACGATGATGCTGGACTGGCTATCCCTGCCGCTTGCCGCCCAAAGCCCGGCTTCAATGATCTTGTCGATAGTTTCTTTGGGCAGCATATCTGGTTTGTATTGGCGTATGCTTCTTCTGGTTTGCATGGCTGTCAGAATATTTTCCATTTTCACCTCCTGATTTTTCAATAGAGATATCCTTTGAAAGAGTGAACGCCCCTAAAACTGGACAAGTATGATAGAATAAACTATAGAAAGTTGCACAAATTCCCCTCAACGATTTGTGCCTGCGCTAGCCCGCAAGATCAGTACGAACAAAACGGCTGAGCCAAGGCAAAACATAACCGAGCATCAAAACAAGAAGGACATCATGCGAACATTATCTCTTTTGACCATCCTGTTGACGCTGATCTTGGGCACATCCATTTCATCTATTGCATCTGATGAACCGGTCACCTCAATACGAGAAGCTCTCAAGTCATCAAACGGCACTCCGGTCATACTCATAGGCAATGTATTGAGGGAAAAAGCTTGGGGATTTACAAACTACTTCTTACACAATAAAACCGGTGATAAAATTGCCGTGGACATTGATGATAAAATATATCAGCTCGTCATCGTAACCCCCCAGGCCACGGTACGTATCTGGGGCAAGGTGAATCGACGCATAGGCAGAGAGCCCATCATTGACGTGAAGCGACTGAAGATCCTTTAAAAAGTGAGCTCCGTTCTGATAGCAATACCTTATAGCTATAAAAATGGAGCCCACTATCAGATCAAGTACATCTGAACGGCCAAGAACATTTCCCCACGTTTTTACGGATTGACGCGCGGTGGTTCGGTCTCCTCTGTGGAAGCCGTTGCAGCTTTCACCGACTCCGATGGAGTTTCATGAGCTGGAGGCCCGGCATTCAAATCCCGTTTCAAAGATGATGCCCGCAGCAACGGTGCCAGCTCTTTGGCAAGAAAGTCCGCGACCACCTTGTGACCTTCCGGCGTCCAATGCTGATCATAGGTAAAATAGGTAGGCGTACCGTTTACGGTTTTTTCCCTCAATATGTCGGTCAGACTGAAAAACGGCATTCCTTTTTCCCTGCAGAATTCACGAAACACATTTTCACGCACTTCGGTGCCACGCTTCAAATCTGCTCCCAGTTCCTGAGGTGCTGAAAGATGTTCGGTATGCAGCTTCATAAACGCATACAACTGCCGCGCATCTACCTGCTTCAGTATCTCGTCGATCAGTATATGTGGTTTATCCGGAGCATAGATGACGGCACACTGGATGCCATTCCTCTGGCAAAGCTGAAAAGCCTCCTCCATCAGACGAAAGGTTGCAGCACAAGCCCGGGTCATGCGGAAACTGCTCTCCGTCACAAAGTGCTGCCGAAGCCGCTTCATGTCAAAAACATAGCCATAGGCACTACCCTCAGGAACCCGCAAAGGCAACCAGGAAACCGGATAGAGCCGATGCCGGGGATTGTGTACCGCCGGATCGTTGGCGAAACGTCTGCTCCCCGGTTTGGATAGCAACCGTACCATCATGCTCTTGAAAAGACGGCGCAGCGGTGAAGTCCTGAACAGTTTTTCCATTCTGGAAACCTGTCTTTGCGGAGGCTGATCCACGGAGTGCGTCGTGACAAAATTCTCGTCGCGCAGATCATTGCCCTCATAGAGCAGGTACAGCACCACTTTGGGCTTGAGCGCAAGGCCAAAACGGCTCAAAACATCCAGATAGGTCACCGGATTACCGCCAGACATGCCAAGATTGCACGTCACAAGCCCCAAATGTTGACCCAGCAACACCGGCCAGGGATGCTGATCGGAGACGCCGGACCCTTCGGCAAAAGAATCGCCGATAACAACCAGATCGGCCTGATCCAGAGTTTGGGAGTTGCGGAAACCACGCGCGTCGGTAGTCAGCGTGAACGGCACATCCGGATGCCCGGCTTTTGCATCAGGATAGGTAAAAAGCGCTTCCGGACGATCATGAAAAACACCGCGATACACCTTGTTGGGCGCGCGATGATAGGAAGTCTCGCTACCCACATAGAGCGTACGCTCTCCAAGACGCAAGGCCACATCTGCCGCAATCACTGTCACCAGCAACGCCAGCGCCACTGCTATTATCTTGAAAACACCTTGCCGCGAAATACTCCCCTTCCATTTCCAGACGGCAAAGAGTGCCGCCAACAGGAGTGGAGTAATCACAAACAGGAGCGTTGCCGCTTCCAAAGTGTAACGTCCCAGCACAATTGGACGCTGTTGCGAAACCGCGTAGGCAAGATCGCTTTCATGCAGCCAGAGCGCAGCCAGTCCGGCCAGAAGCGCCACCGTCAGGGCAATTCTTACGAAGATTTTCATGGCATAGTTTAAAACAGGGGATAGATGAACGGTGCCAATGAGGAACCGCCCAGCAGCACCAGACATCCCAGCAGCGCCATTACCAGCAGGATGGGAATGAGCCACCACTTCTTGTTGTAACGCAAAAATGCCACAAATTCGCTCGCCAATGAGGAGCGTTTCTGATGGGCCAACTGTTCAAAATCCTCGTTCATAAGCGCCTCAATCTCCCTGGTTTAAAACTGTTGAAAATAATCCTTGGCGGCGCGCGGTTTGCGGCACACCTGCCAGTAGGAGGAAATGTCCGGCTGCCAGCCAAGATGAAGTTGATCGCGGTGGAGCAGATGAAACAACAAGCCCAGCGGCGTAAGAATACCAAAGTAGAAAAAGGCCAGCACTACATAACTGACCAGCCAGCCTACCGGAAAACCTGCTAGCATCAGCGCAACATAAATCGGTTTCAGCAAGGCGGAACGGATGCGGCTGAGCAGATAAAGCGCCACACCTGTCATACAACAGACAACCAGCCCACGCAGACCAATTTTCCCCAGCCAGAGCAGCCCAAAACCAATGATGTTGGTCATGCAGAGCGCGATGTCTCCAAAATCCCGCAATTGCCCAGCGGAAGGATGCAAATTCAGGGAGATTAAGGCCATTTTTTTCTCCTCGCTTTCCTGCTGTACAGCACGAACTCAAGATGTTCCGCGATTTTACGTTCTCCTGAAGTTCAATCCAGCTCGAACTGATTCATATACCGTTCCCTGTCTTGCCGATCTGCCGCCGTCTGTTCGGTCTTCAGCAACACGCAGGACTCCAACGCCAACACATCCATATCGGTCGCCAGAAAACAGCGCAAGGCGTCCGCAGGCGACTGCACAATCGGTTCTCCCCGGATGTTGAAGCTGGTGTTGATGACCAGCGGGCAACCGGTCTTGTCGAAAAAGCGCTTCAACAACCGGTAGTAGCGCCCATGCCGAACCGGATCGACGGTCTGCACCCGCGCGGAGTAATCGACATGCGTGATACCGGGCACCATACTGCGTTGCTTCTTCAAACGTTCCAAAATGGTTTTGCCGGCGTCAGAGGTTTCGGCATCCAGCCGCTGGTTTTCAGCCACCGGCGCCACCAGCAGCATATAAGGACTCTCTTCATGCAACTCAAAGAACTCTTCCGTGTGTTCCCGCAGTACACTGGGAGCAAAAGGCCGAAACGACTCGCGAAACTTGATTTTCAGATTCATGCGTGACTGCATGTCCGCCACTCGTGCATCCCCCAGGATGCTGCGTCCGCCCAGGGCGCGCGGTCCGAATTCCATCCGGCCATGAAACCAGCCGACCACCTGTCCCTGCGCAATTGCCTCGGCCACCCGCTCCAAAAGAGCATCCTCATCGGAATAAAAATGATACACCGCGCCCCTGGCGTCCAGCAAACGACGAATTTCCCTGTCGGAATATTCGGAGCCCAAAAAGGATCCGAACTGGCGATCGTTTTTATTATCGGAGGAACGGCCGTTGCCCAAAAGCTGATGATGCACAAACAGCGCCGCGCCAAGAGCGCCTCCGGCATCACCCGCGGCGGGTTGAATCCAGATCTTGTCGAACAGGCGTTCACGCAAAATGCGACCGTTGCCGCAGCAGTTGAGCGCCACGCCGCCGGCCATGACCAGATTGGCGAGTCCGGTTGTTTCGCGCGTGAAACGGGCGATACGCAGCATAATCTCTTCTGTAACGCTCTGGATGGAAGCAGCCAGATCCATTTCCCGCTGGGTGATGGGCGATTCCGGCGTCCGCCGCGGTCCATCGAACAGACGGGCAAATTTTCGCCCCACCATGACATCGGAATAGCAGTAGGCGAAATACTCCATGTTGAGCCGAAACGACCCGTCTTTTTTAATATCAATCAAATGCTTCAGAATCTTGTCCCGATAGACAGGTTTGCCATAGGGCGCCAAGCCCATTAGTTTGTACTCGCCGGAATTGACCTTGAAGCCGGTAAAATAGGTAAAGGCCGAGTAGAGCAGTCCCAGCGAGTGTGGAAAACGCAACTCGTAGAGCAACTTGAGGGTATTGCCCCGTCCTACACCAATACTGGTGGTGGTCCACTCTCCGACACCGTCCAGCGTAACAATGGCTGCCTCATTAAAGGGCGAGGGGAAAAAGGCACTGGCGGCGTGCGACTCGTGATGCGCCGTAAAGATGTATTTGCCCGTAAACGGCGTACCAAGCGCACGATCCAGTTCACGAGGGATATGCAACCTTTCCCTGATCCACTTGGGGGCTGCCATCAAAAACTGCCGGAACCCCCAAGGAGCGAAAGCCAGTTCGGTCTCTATGAGCCGATCAAATTTTTGCAGCGGTTTTTCGTAGAAAACCACGTAGGAAAGCCGGGAGGCATCAATGCCGGCTTCGCGCAGACAAGAGGCGATAGCATGAACCGGCATGGCGGCATCGTGCTTTTTGCGGGTAAAACGCTCTTCCTGAGCCGCAGCGACAAGACGACCATCGCGCAGAAGAGCCGCAGCACTATCGTGATATAAACCCGAAATTCCCAGAATGAATGTGGGCGTGGACAAAACGGTTTCCTTTCCTTCAAAGAAGAGAAATTGGGAAAAACTGCCAGGCACATCTCAAGGAACGATTCATAAGAAAATACCACCATACAAGCATGGTGGCATTGCCGTGACATCTGGCGGCCCCGGCGCGACTCGAACGCGCGGCCTACCGCTTAGGAGGCGGTCGCTCTATCCGCCTGAGCTACGGGGCCCAAAAACGATGAGAAAATATTCTTTGCTTTTTCAAAAAACCTTTTACGCCACCCTGCCCTACATCACAACCTTTATCAGCCAGAAACCGGCCAGCAGCAGAATCATCAGGGCCCAGGCCAGCCAGTTCAGATAACGGTCAATAAAGCTCCGGACCGGCGCGCCAAAACAGTATATCAAACCACCGACGGCAAAAAAACGCAAACTCCGGCCCACAAGAGAAGCCGCAAAAAACGGCGCAAAGGCAATGTGAAACACGCCGGCGCCAATTGTGAACACCTTGTAGGGGATTGGCGTAAAACCGGCGAAAAACACTATCCAGAAATTGTACTTCTCAAACAGCGCCTGAACAGCACCAAAGCGCTCCGGGGTAAAACCGGGGATATAGGAAAAAAAATACGCCGAAACCATATCCCAGAGTGCGGCTCCGATAAAATAGCCCAGCACTCCGCCCAAAACCGAAGCGATGGAACAGATAAAAGCGTAGTACAAAGAACGTTTGGGACGGCCCAAAGCCAGCGCCATCAACAACACATCCGGCGGAACCGGGAAAAAGGACGACTCGGCGAAGGACATGGCAAACAGCGCCGGTACTCCATAGGGCGTGGAGGCCCAATGCAATATCCAGTCGTACAGACGTTTCAGCATGAGCGCGCCGACGTTTCCCGCCAGCCATAGTGGCCCACCAGCGGCACAAAATGACAGGCGCCCAGATTTTCTTCGTGAAAGCGGGTCATTCCCTCACGGACAACCCGCTTGAGCATCTGCTGCCGGCAAGACCCCACCGGCATGACCAGACGTCCTCCCGGCACCAGCTGCTGTTTGAGCGATTCAATGATCACCGGTGCACCGGCAGTTACCATAATCGCCTCAAACGGCGCCTTTTCCTCCCATCCAACACTGCCATCCCCCACACGCATCATGATGTTCGTATAGGCGCATGCATCGAACACCATCCGGGCTTTGCGGGCCAAACGGGGAAAGCGTTCCACCGTAAACACCTGTTTTGCCAATCGCGACAGCACAGCACTCTGATATCCGGAGCCCGTGCCAATTTCCAGCACCGTTTCCTCCCCCTGCAGCTGCAAGGCTTCCGTCATAAGGGCGACACTGTAGGGCTGGGAAATGGTCTGTCCTTCGCCGATCGGCAGAGGAAAATCGTTATAGGCCTGGCTGCGCAAGGCCTCTTCGACAAACATATGGCGCGGAACCGCCAGCATGGCTTCCAGAACCCGCTCATCGCCGATGCCGCGGGTTTTCAACTGTTCCTCGACCATTCGGCGCCGTTCTTTCAAAAAATCTTTCACAGCCAGACCTTCACTCATCCAAGAAAAAGCGTTCCAAACTTTTCTTTCCGCGCCATCTCCTTTGTTTCTTATTCCGTTTTACGAACCTCCGGAGCTACCCATCCTGCCGGTTGATGGCCGATTTTAAAATCTGGCTGGGCTTGAACGTCAAAATACGCCGGGAAGAAATTTCAATCTCCTCTCCGGTCTGAGGATTGCGCCCCCGACGCGTCGATTTTTCCTTGACCACAAAATTCCCAAAACCGGCAATCTTGATTTTTTCTCCCTTGGCTACGGTCTCTTTCACCAGTTCAAAAACCTTTTCCACGATATCGGCGGACTCCTTTTTGGAAAGCCCGGTCTTTACATAAACCTGATCAACAATATCCGCCTTGGTCATAGAAGCCTCCCCCTCGTCATCACGCAACAATATGCACTTAAGCTCTTCAAAAGACTCATTTCCATTAACGCACCACCGCATCGCACACGCGAATCAAAGCATCCACAATCTTCTGATGCAGCGCACTCACCTCATCATCCGTCAGTGTCTTTTCCCCCGAACGGTACCGCACCCGAACCGCCATGCTCTTTTTACCCTCGGGAATACCTTGACCACAGTACAGATCGAACAGAACGATTTCTTCCAAAACCGGAATCTTCACTCCACGCACCGTATCCAGAACCTTTTTTGCGGAAATGTTCTGATCAACAAGAAACGCGGTATCGCGCTGAATATTGGGGTAACGCGAAAGCTGGCAGAACTTGCGCGTTACGACCGGAGCCCGGAAAAAAGCCTGCAGATCAAGTTCGCACAACAAAATGGGAACATGTATTTCAAAATTTTCGGCCACTTCCGGATGAATCTCGCCAAAAACGCCCAGAACAGTGTTTCCGGACTTTACAAGGCAGGATTTGCCTGGGTGCCAAAAAGGATCCGCCGTTTCCGGAACGAAATCCACCCGGGCGATTCCCTGCGCCTCCAGCAGATTTTCCACAACACCTTTCAGATCATAAAAATCGGCCATCACGGCAGACTGTGCCCAGCCTTCCGGTTCACGCCGCCCACACATCGCCAGACACAGGGCCGGCCGCTCCAGAGCCGGATGTTCCCGATCGCTGGCAGCGTGGGGCGCAAAAACTGGACGCAGTTCGAACAATCTCAGCGCCTGCGCGCCACGGGCCAGATTCCGCGCCACGGTTTCCAGCATGCTGGGCGCCAGCATCGTCCGCATCACCGACTGTTCCTCGGTCAGCGGATTCAGCAGAGCCACGGTATTCCGGCGGGGATCAGCGGCATCCAGCAGCATCTTGTCCCAAACCGCCGGCGCGACAAAAGAATAGTTTATCGTTTCCGCAAAACCATCCGCCACCAAAGCATAACGAAGCGCGGTAATCCTGTCATAAAATTCGGGCACGGTACAGGAATCGGCACTCCACGAGGAAAGCTTCGCCGGAATGTGCTCATACCCATGCAGACGCGCCACTTCCTCTATCAGATCGACTTCCCGCTCCAGATCATGGCGGAACGAAGGCACTGTCACCTGCAAGCGATCTTCCGCTCCATCCTGAACCTTCAGCTTGATGGATTCCAACAGCTCGCGGATACGTTCGCGGGAAATATCGATGCCCAGAAGCGTGCTGGCATTCCTGGCGGAAATTTCGACGACCGGCCGTTCCAGACAGTGCGGCGCGCACACATCAACGTGGCCTTCCGCCGGAACACCGCCGGAAAGTTCACAGATAAGCTGCACCGCCCGTTCCAGCGCCACAGGTACTATTTCGATATCGGTACCTCGCTCGAAACGGTGGGAGGCTTCGGTATGCATGCCGAGCCGTTTGCTGGTACGCCGTATCGTCGCAGGATCGAAATAGGCGCTTTCTATCAGCACATCATGGGTATCGGCCTGAATCTCGCTGTTCTCGCCGCCCATCACGCCCGCCAGTGCCACCGGACCGCATCCATCGCAAATGACCAGATCCTCGCCATCCAGAACATGTTCCTTGCTGTCCAGCGTCACAAAACGCTCACCGGGCGTCGCATTCTTCACAACGATGCGCTTTTCACGCAAAATGTTGAAATCAAAGGCATGCAGCGGCTGTCCCAGTTCCATCAGCACGTAGTTGGTCACATCCACCACATTGTTGATGGAGCGTATGCCCACCGTCTCCAGACGCCGCGCCATCCAGGCCGGCGACGGACCAATCTGCACATTGTGGATCAGGCGCGCCGCATAACGCGGGCAGCGCTGCGGCTCTTCCACGGTGACCAGCTGGGGATGAGGCCCACTTCCCGCAACAACGGTGGGAGGAGCAACCTGCAGAGGCATGCCGGTCAACGCGGCCACTTCCCTGGCCACCCCCAAAACACTCAGGCAATCCGCACGATTGGGCGTCAGTCCTATTTCGAAGCAGGCGTCCTTCAGTCCCAGGACCTCAAAGACCGGCTTTCCCAGTGGCGCATCGGCCGGAAGAATAATGATGCCCTCCGAGGCCTCCGCAAGACCCAGTTCCTTCTCCGAGCAGAACATTCCCTGCGACTCTATGCCCCGGATCTTGCTCTTCTTGATCTTCACATCTCCGGGAAGCACAGTGCCCACCAGCGCCAGGGCCACCTTGTCGCCGGTCCTGTGGTTGGTGGCGCCGCAGACAACCTGAAACTCCTCGCTGCCGGTTGTGGCCCGGCACAGGGTCAGGCGTTCGGCATTGGGATGCGCTTCCACCGATTCCAGAAGGGCAACGACAACCGAATCAAGCCCCGCGCCCGTTTTGTGCAGGCCCTCAACTTCCAGACCGGCCATGGTCAGACGGCGCGCCACTTCTTCCGGAGAAAAAGCGGAGCAGTCAACAAAATCCTTTAACCAGTTCCACGTTACATTCATCTGTTATACCCATATTTTTCAATGAAGATTCCGTACGCTCCAATCTTTGCGAATGGAGGCACCTCCCGTCGGTTGGCTTTTCAATCACTCTTTTCAGGCAAACTGCCGCAAGAAACGGATATCGTTATCGAAGAAAAGCCGCAAATCACCGATGCCGTTTTTCAGCATGCACAGCCGCTCCAGGCCCATGCCAAAGGCGAAACCGGTCACTTCCGACGCGTCATAGTCCACCGCGCCGTACACGGCGGGATCCACCATGCCGCAACCCAGGATCTCCAGCCATCCGGAATCCTTGCAGACCCGGCAGCCCTTGCCTCCGCAGATGACGCAGGAGATATCCACCTCCGCGCTCGGTTCCGTGAAGGGGAAGAAGGAAGGCCGGAAACGGATGGAAATATTGCTGTTGAAAAATCTCTCCAGAAAGATCTTCAGCGTTCCTTTCAGATCGGCGAACGTCACATGGCGATCCACCAGCAGGCCCTCCACCTGATGGAACATGGGGCTGTGCGTCAGATCCGAATCTCTGCGGTAAACCGTGCCTGGAACGATAACCCTGACCGGCGGACGCTGCTTCAGCATGGTGCGCACCTGCACCGGAGATGTGTGGGTACGCAGCACCACGTCACCGGAGATGTAAAACGTATCCTGCATATCCCGGGCAGGATGGTTTTTGGGCATGTTCAACGCCTCAAAATTGTAATAGTCGTTCTCAATTTCCGGTCCTTCCGCTATTCCAAAGCCCAACGAGGAAAAGATCTTCACCACCTCTTCCCGCACCAGGGTAATCGGATGCAAGCTGCCCCGCACAAGGCCACGACGTCCGGGCAGCGTCACATCAAGACGTTCCGCCTCAAGACGGCGTTTCACATCCAGCGCCCGTACTTCCTGGGCGCGTGCCTCGAAAAGCTCTTCCAGGGCGGACTTGGCATCGTTGATCAGCTTGCCCATAACGGGACGTTCTTCCGGAGAACAGCCCGCCAAGGTTTTCATCAAAGCGGTTATGCTTCCCTTGCGCCCCAGAATTTGCGCCTTCAATTCTCCCAGGGAACGCTCGGAATCTGCTTTGCCAACCTGGGCCCGCGCCTGATTCAAGATTTCTTCCAGTTGTTGTTTCATGCTTTTTCCCACATCAAACAAATAATGGAAGCCAAAAGCTTCCATTATTTCATAATTTTATAAAAAAATAGGTGCGTTGAAGTCCCACCTCTTTCATCTCTTCCAAAACAGTGTTACTGAAGCTTGGCCTTGACCTGCTCGACAATGCCGGAGAATCCCGTCGGATCTGCAACAGCCATTTCCGCGAGCACCTTCCGATCCAGGTCAATACCGGCGACTTTCATGCCGTGAATCAGCTTGCCATAGGTCAAACCATTCTGCCGGGCCGCCGCATTGATGCGAACGATCCACAAGGCTCTGAAATCCCGCTTTTTCACCCGGCGATCACGAAATGCATATTTGAGAGCGCGATCCACCGCCTCCGTTGCGCTCCGGAACAGCTTGCCCCGTCCGCCACGGAAACCTTTGGCCATTTTAAATATCTTGTTTCTTCTCCGTCTTGCTTTAAATCCGCGTTTTGCTCTTGGCATACCACTTACCCTTTCTCTCTTCGTTTTTACGGTATTTCACGATCTAAAGGGGGAGAAATTCCCCTTAGTTCATGTTCCGGATATTCTCGCTTTATAAATTTGTTATTTATAGAGGATCAGACGGCCAATGCTCTTGGCATTGGTCTTGTGGACGATGGCACCCTGACGCAAATGCCGTTTGGTCTTGGTCGTTTTGGGCGTTGCAATGTGTTTCGCAAAAGCATGGTTGCATTTGATTTTGCCCGTGCCGGTTTTTCTGAACCGTTTCGCTGCCGCACGATTGGTCTTGATTTTTGGCATATCGTTTCTCTCCTGACTTTTTATGATTTGGGAGGCTGTGTTCCGGACGCCCCCTGCTTGCCTGCCGTCTTGGTCGGCGCAAGGACCATTGACATGGACTTGCCCGCCATCACCGGTTTGGCTTCCACCACACCGATGTCCTTCAGATCTTCCGCTATTTTTTCAGGCAGAACCGTACCAAATTCCGGATGGGTCACTTCCCGTCCCCGGAACATGATGGTCAGCTTGACTTTGTCTCCATCCTCCAGAAAACGCCGCGCATTTTTTTCCTTGAACAGAAGATCATGCTCTTCTGTCTTGGGCCGAAGTTTGACTTCCTTGATATCTATACGGGCGGCTTTTTTCTTGGCCTCCACCGCACGCTTGTTGGCCTGATACTTGTACTTGCCGTAATCCATGATCCGGCAAACCGGCGGAACCGATGCCGGCGAAACCTCCACCAGATCAAGGCCTCGTTCCTGGGCCGCGCGCAACGCTTCCGGTACACTCAGTACCCCTAAGATTCCGCCTTCCTCATCTACAACACGAACTTCTCTGGCGTGAATCGCTTCGTTGACTCTGACTTCCTGTTTAGCTATGACGTCACCTCCTGGAAAACAATACTTAAAAAGCGCCAGGCACCGACCAGCCGCCTGTTTGTGCGCTTCGCACTCCTCATGTATCAAAGTACAAAATGCAGAGACACCCGTTGATGGCAAATGCACGCCATCACGTCTCCGCACCGTTATGCTGCCTGTCCTTTTCCCCCACACAGGTGGGTTCAAAACACTCGAAAAGCGCTGAATTATAGCACGCTGCCAGCGTCTGTCAAGCGTATCCTTCCGTTTGATCCTGGGGCCATAGAACGCGCCATGGCCCTATGGGCTACAAAACTTCTTGCCCTTTTCGCATTCTTAACCGTATACGTCAAGCCTCTTTTTTCCATTAAGTCCCCGATCAA
>JAFPZV010000057.1 GCA_017417085.1 Deltaproteobacteria bacterium
ACTGGGCGAACCTATTGAGGAGATTATCCGTCAGCATCACGGTACCAGCCTGATCCGGTTTTTCTACGACAAGGCGAGGAAAAAGGAGGAAGAGGAAGGCGGCGACTATCAGGTGGACGAGAGGGACTACCGCTATCCGGGACCTCGTCCGCAGTCGCGGGAGGCGGCGCTGATCATGCTGGCGGACTCGGTGGAGGCGGCCAGCCGTACCTTGACCGATCCGACGCCGGCCCGCATCAATGGCATGGTGCAGAAACTCATCAACAATATTTTCATTGACGGCCAGCTGGACAACTGCGAACTGACACTGAAGGATCTGCACCATATCGCCCGAAGCTTCAATCTGATTCTGACGGGCATCTTTCACCAGCGTATCGAGTATCCCGAACCGGTAGGGAAGGAACGGGAAAAGGAAAAGAACGGCGACAAGGAACGGGAAGGCAAGACACACAATGGCGACAATTCACATCGGGAACCGGCAAAAAAATCAAGAGATCGATCTGACGAAAACGGAGAGGATAGCCAGCAGGATCTTAGACGCCTTGGAATGCCCTGAGGCCGAGCTGTCAGTAGTGGTAGTGGACGATGCCGGGATTCAGGAGCTGAACCGCGACTATCTGGGACGGGACAGGCCCACCAACGTGATCTCCTTTCCGATGCTTGAGGGGGAGGAGAGCGGCATTGTCCCCGGGCTGCTGGGGGATGTGGTGATCTCCGCCGATACCGCCGCACGAGATGCCGAAGAGGCGGGCAGCACCTTTGAACGGGAATTCTTCTTTCTGCTGATACATGGGATTCTGCATCTGGTCGGTTTCAACCATGAAGGCGTGGACGATGCGGAGATCGCACGAATGGAGGCGAAGGAAGACGAGCTTTTCGCGCTTGTCGTGGGAGAACTGTGAGCATTTTTTCATGCCATTCAGCAGACTTTCACCGGCAATATTTCGAGGAGGATTTTTTGGATTTGAAAGAAGACGATATCGCGGAGGACGGTTCCAAAAGAATCGCCTCCTGGCTGGAAGGGCTGTTCAAACGCTGGCGTGGCGTTCGCTCCGAGCGGGAATTGCAGGACATCATTGACGCATCGGAGGAGGATGGCGTGATCAACGAGGAAGAGGGAGATATGCTGCACTCCATCTTCGAGTTGAGCGAAACTATCGTCCGTGAAGCGATGACGCCCCGCACCGAGATGACCAGCTGTTCGCTGGATACGGAGTTTTCCGCGTTGTTGGAACTGGCGCAGACTTCCGGGCATTCGCGGATCCCGGTGTACAGCGGCACCATTGACGAGATTGTCGGTGTGGTTCATTCGCAGGATCTGCTTCGTTTTTGGGGGCGCGAACCCGAGGCTGGCTGGCTGCGGCAGATGCTGCGCAAGCCGCTGTTTGTGCCGGAAACCATGACGCTGGAACGTGTGTTGCGGGAGTTCCGCCGCAAACGGGCGCGGTTTGCGATCGTCGTGGACGAATACGGCGGAACTTCGGGGGTGATTACGTTTTCCGATCTGGCCGAGGAGATCGTCGGCGATGTGGCGGATGACGATGGAACGGAGGAATCCCCGATTGTGGAAGAGGAAGATGGCGCCGTGGTAGTGGACGGACGTCTCAATATCGATGAACTGGAAGAGTATTATGGGATGGAAATTCCCCGTGACAAGTTCGATACCGTTGCCGGCTGGCTGTTTTATCTGCTGGGGCATATTCCCGCAGCCGGCGAAGAAGTGGTTGCGGGACCTTTACATATGACAGTGGTGGCTTCCGATGCGCGGCGCGTGGGCAAGGTGCGCATCCGGATGGAACCGCCCGTTTCCGAAGAAGAGGCAACGTGAAATCCTGGTTGGTGCGGCATTGGGTAATATGGGTGGCCATGGCTTCGGGCGGCGCGCTGACGCTGGCCTTTCCGTCCTGCAATTGGTCCTGGATGGGCTGGTTTGCGCTGGCGCCGCTGTTTTTGGTGATGGAGGAGCGTCCTTTTGCCAGCGGATATGCCGCGGGCCTTGTCTTCTTCGCGGGGAGCCTTTACTGGCTCAACATAGTGATGACCACCTATGGGGGGCTTCATCCGTTCTTTTCGATGGTGGCCTGGCTTATGCTGGCCGCCTATCTTGCCCTCTACTTCGGCGCGGCGACTTTCCTCGCGTGCCGTTGGCGACGGACCCTACATATTCCGTGGTGGTTCTCATTGCCGGTATTGTGGATGGCCGGGGAGTATCTTCGCGCCCACCTGCTGACCGGCTTTCCCTGGGTCAGTATCGGCTATTCGCAACAGAATTTTCTGACCATGATCCAGACGGCGGATCTTTTTGGGGTGTACGGAATAGGCTTTTTGCTGGTTTTTGTCAATGCGGCTCTGGCCTGGCTCCTGCACTCATTTCGCGAACGGCGGCGTTTCGCCTGCGGGCCGCTGGTGCTGGCTCTGCTGCTTGTGACGTTGAATGCGGGCTACGGTTTTTTCCGTCTGCATCAGCCGCTTGACAAGCGTTCCCGACAGCTGGATGTGGCGCTGGTGCAGGGGAATGTGGATCAGGGCCTCAAATGGGATCCGGAATTCAAGGCGGAAACGATCACCCGCTACCGCAAACTTTCTCAAAAGGCCGCGGCCGCTGGCGCGGATCTCATTGTTTGGCCGGAAAGTGCCACTCCTTTTTATTTTGGGTCGCATGAGCCCTTGACGGGCGCGGTGCTGGATGTGCCGGTGCTCTGCGATCTGCCGCTGATATTCGGAGCTCCCTCCTACGAAGTCGGCGCTCACGATCGGGTACGCTATTTTAACAGCGTGTTTCTGGCCTCCTCCCAGGGGGAAATTCTGGGCCGCAGCGACAAGATCCATCTGGTGCCCTTCGGCGAATACAATCCGCTTCTTTGGCTGCTGCCTTCACTGGGAAAACTGGTGCATGGCCTGGGAGACTTTTCCCCCGGCATCGCCAAACCGCTGCTTCTGGGGAAAACCCGCATCGGTACGCTGATCTGTTTTGAAGCGGTTTTTCCGGAGCTTGCGCGGCATTGGGTGCGCAAGGAGGGTTGCGATCTGCTGGTCAATGTCACCAATGACGCCTGGTTTGGACGATCGGCGGCGCCGTTTCAGCATATCGCCATGACAACCTTTCGGGCGGTGGAGAACCGCGTTTGGATAGCGCGGGCCGCCAATACCGGGATTTCCGCGCTTATTGCGCCTTCGGGACGGATAGACGCGGCCACTGGCCTGTTTGAGGAAACCATAGCCCAGGGGCAGGTGGGGCTGGGAGGAACACGCACTTTTTACAACCGTTGGGGAGATGTTGGACCGCAGTTGTGTGTGGCGGCAACTCTTTTACTCGCGGGATTGGCCATGCGGCGGAATCGTCGCCAGCGGACCGAACCTCTCAGATATCACAATAATCTTGGGAGGCGCTTTTAAGTAAAAAAACGGCGGCGGATGTTTTTCTCCGCCGCCATTTTTTATACGTGCGAAACTGTTTTTTCAGGCTTTCTTTTCCTTTTCCTCTTTTTCCTTCTGGCTCTGCTCGTAGGCCGCAATTTCGCGTTCCTTGCCGGTTTCAATGGAAAATTCCTCGCCGAAACGCTCCTTGTGCTTCTGGCAGTAGATATTGATGAATTCCTGGTCGGAGACACCGCCGTAATCACAGATCAGCTCCGCCCTGAGTTCGTTGTCCATGTACCATTCGGCGCCTTCAAAGGCGACTTCGGTACCGTTGGGCATTTTGACTTTTTCCATGGTTTTCCCCCTTGTCGATGGATGTTTTTGTTGTTTGCCGTGCGACTTTTGGGGCGTATGCCGCCCTCTGGAAGCTTTCCTTCTACGGATTGTCTGTATGTGATAGTGCTCTTTGTGAATCATGCACACGGTCAAGTATGGTAATTGCCCGGCAAATGTCAACCCGTGGAAGGGAAAAACCGCATCCGGCAGGTGAAAAATGATTTTTTCCTGTTGTTTTGGTTCGTATCGCGTGTTACAAACAACCGCTTGTAGTTCACACGTTTTCCGAACTGGCTGGAGGGTGCTTTGCGGCATGGGGTCGTGGAGTTTCCGGCTGGAAATGACGAAAACGGAGGATGAATAACCAAAGGAGAAGAGAAAATGTCCCAGATTAGCATGAAACAGCTTCTTGAAGCCGGGGTGCATTTCGGGCACCAGACCAAACGCTGGAATCCGAAGATGAAACCCTACATTTTTGGCGCCCGGAGCGGCATCTACATCATTGATTTGCAAAAAACAGTGCGCTGCTTCAAGGATGCCTACGATTTTGTCTGCGAGACCGTGAAAAACGGCGAGAAAGTGCTGTTTGTCGGTACCAAGAAGCAGGCGCAGGATGCCATTCAGGAAGAGGCCTTGCGGGTAGGGCAGTATTACGTCAACAATCGCTGGCTGGGTGGCATGCTCACCAACTTCAGCACCATCAAGAAAAGTATTGACCGTTTGCGCAGGATCGAGGCCATGGCAGAGGACGGCACTTATGGCAAACTGACCAAGAAGGAAGTCCTGCAGCTGGAAAAGGAAAAGGAAAAACTTGAGAAGAACCTGGGTGGCATTAAGGGCATGACCAAACTGCCGGGTGCCATCTTTGTTATCGACTGCAAGAAGGAAGCGATTTCCGTTAAAGAGGCGCGCAAGCTTGGTATCCCGGTCGTTGCGGTTGTTGATACCAACTGTGATCCCGACGATATCGATTATGTTATCCCCGGCAACGACGACGCCATTCGGGCGATTCGGCTGTTTACCGGCAAGATAGCGGATGCCTGCGCCGAAGGCGCCATTGCCCACGAGAGCGAAGTGCGTGGCGAACTGGAGGGCGCGGAGTCCGATGCGGTCGCTTCCGAACCCGAGGCGGCTTCTCCCGAAGTTGGAGAAAACAGCGAAGTTTGATGTTTTCAAGAGAGCGAAAAGAAAGCGGCTGAAGAAAAAGCCGCTTTTTTTGACAATGTGGAACAACAGTCAATCAAGAATGGAGGAAACTGTGGCTATCAATGCTTCTGATGTGGCGGCGCTGCGTGCCAAGACCGGTGCCGGAATGATGGATTGCAAAAAGGCTCTGACCGAAGCCAACGGGAATATGGATGAGGCGGTGGATATTCTGCGGAAGAAGGGGCTGTCTGCCGCGGCGAAAAAATCTGGCCGGGTGGCTGCTGAAGGTATCGTGCTGACTCGTGAAAAAGATGGCCGGACCGTTCTGTTGGAAGTCAACTCGGAAACCGATTTTGTTGCCAAGACCGACAATTTCCTCAATTTCTGCGAGGGTGTTGCGGCCGCAGCTCTGGCTGCCGCTCCCGCCGATCTGGAAGGCCTGAAGCAGGCTTCGTTCCCCGGTGGCAAGAGCGTTGCCGAAGAGACAACCAATGCCGTGGCAAAAATCGGTGAGAATATTCAGGTTCGCCGCTTTGCCCTGCTTGAAAACAAGGCCGGTTTCATCGCGTCGTACATTCATGGCGGCGGAAAGATCGGTGTCCTGCTTGATATCACCACCGGCGCGGCGAATAACGCCAAGGTTCAGGAACTGGGACATCAGATTGCCATGCATGTTGCGGCGGCCAATCCACAGTATTTGTGCCGGGAAGAAGTTCCTGAAGCCGTTATCGCCAAGGAAAAGGAAATCATGATGGAAAAGGCCAAAGCGAGCGGCAAGCCGGAAAATATTCTGGCCAAGATTGTCGAGGGGCAGATTGGCAAGTTCTTTGGCGAAGTCTGCCTGGTAGAGCAGGCCTATGTCATCGATCCCGACAAAAAGGTGAAAGATGTAGTGGCCCAACTGGCCAAGGAGTTGGGGACGGAGATCAAGCTGAACCGTTTCCTGCGCTTCCAGCTGGGTGAAGGCATTGAGAAAAAGGCGGATGATTTTGCCAAGGAAGTTGCCGCAATGGCGAAGTAGGCAGCATCCTTTTTGAGCGTATCCTTACCCCACAAACGGAGGATGTCATGGAGGAGAAAACCTGTTACCGGAGAGTCCTGCTCAAGCTGAGTGGAGAGGCTTTGGCCGGAGATCAGGGGTATGGCATCGACCCGGCGGTTATCGACGCTTTGGCGGAGGAGATCAAGGAAGTTGTTGATCTCGGTGTGGAATTGGCCCTGGTGATTGGCGGCGGCAATATCTTTCGGGGTGTGGCCGCCGCTTCCCAGGGGATGGAACGTGCCAGTGCCGACTATATGGGGATGCTGGCCACGGTCATCAACAGCTTGGCCATGCAGGATGCTTTGGAAAAACGTGGAGTGTTGACGCGGGTCCAAACTTCTTTGGGAATGCAGGCTGTGGCCGAACCCTATATCCGCAGACGCGCCTTGCGTCATCTGGAAAAAAAGCGGGTGGTCATTTTTGCGGCCGGAACCGGCAATCCCTATTTTTCCACGGATACGGCCGCCAGTTTACGCGCCATGGAGATTGGCGCGGACGTGCTTTTGAAGGCGACCCAGGTGGATGGCATCTACAGTGCCGACCCCAAGAAGGATAAAAATGCTGTCCGTTTTTCCCACATGACCTATAAGGATATGTTGGGGCGCGGTCTTCGGGTAATGGATACCACCGCCATTTCCCTGTGTATGGACCATGGCCTGCCGATTATCGTTTTTGATCTGCACCAGCGTGGCAATATCAAGAGAGTGATTTGCGGCGAGGGAATTGGCACCATCGTCAAAGGAGAGGAGTAAACATGGAGAAGGTAAAACAGAAGTTTGTGGCGGGAATGGAAAAGACGGTGGAGGCTCTGAAGAAGGATTTTGGCCGGGTTCGTACTGGTCGCGCTTCCGCGTCGCTTCTGGAGAATATCATGGTGGACTATTACGGGACGCCGACACCCATCAATCAGGTGGGCACACTGGCGGTTCCGGAACCGCGGATGATCACCATTCAGCCTTGGGAAAAGAAGATCATCGGAGAAATCGAAAAAGCGATTTTGAAATCGGATTTGGGCCTTAATCCGGATTCCGACGGCCAGATTATCCGGGTCGTCATTCCGCCGCTGACCGAGGAACGGCGCCGTGAAATGACGAAAATGACAAAAAAGATGGGGGAAGAGTCGAAGGTTGCCTTGCGCAATTTACGGCGTGACGCCAACGAGAAGTTGAAAAAAATGGAAAAGGACAAGGAACTGACCAAGGATGATCTGAAACGCGGCGAGAAAGAGATTCAGGATTTGACGGATTCCTATGTCAAGAAGATTGACGAAATCGTTGCGGCCAAGGACAAGGAAATCATGGAAATTTGATTTCTCTTGGCAAATTGTGAAAAGAGAAAAAGACCTTCTCCCCGGTCGGGAGAAGGTCTTTTTCTTTGGTGGAAGGGAGTTTCAAAACGAAAAGGAACCTTGAGAAAATCTCAAGGCTCCCTTCCTTTCCTGAATTGATTTTTGCGATTTCTTCCTTACCAGATCTTGTAGGGGAGATATTTGCCGGTCATGATGACCCGTACGCGATCGCCTTTGGGGTTCTCAACCCGGTCAACTTCCATGTCGAAATCAATGGCGCTCATGATGCCATCACCAAATTTCTCATGGATAACAGCTTTCAGCGGATAGCCGTAGACTTGCATAATTTCATACAGGCGGTAGATAAGAGGATCGGTCGGAACAACCGGACCAAGACCTTTATTCGGGAAGTCGACCATGAAATCTTCCGCCTCTTTGTCGAGCCCCAAAGCGGCGCAGAGTTTCTTGGCTTCTTCACGGGTGGCCTGGGCCTGACCATAAATAAGGGCGGAGGTCCAGATTTCGCTTTTGCCAACCAGTTTGGCCAGATCGATGAATGTCAACCCCTTGGCTTCTTTTGCAGCGATGATTTTTTTCGTGATGCAGGAAATCTCCATTATTAATCCTCCTCTGAAAGATATAGTGATGAAACTCCCTTCCACATCTCTGTTTCCAAGTTAGTCTGTTAAACAAACAAAGTCAATTGCAATTTCCCCGAACCATTTTTCGGCCTTGACAAAGAGAATATCCGGTTTCGATTGCGGGAAAGGTCTGACAAGAAAACATTTGGCAAATGGCTGCTCCGACATTAGAATTTAAAGGTAATTATGTTTTTGAAAGGGGACACGTAATGCCGGAGATTTGCCAGATTGATGATCTTCTCAAATCCCTGCATGTCTCTCCCCATGAAATGGGAAAACAAAATTTATAACAGAACAGGAATATGACGATGCGCGATATTATTCTTGGCAACGGTTCCTATCTTTCTCCATCATACACGCCGGATTGGCTGTCCAGGCTTTTCCCTACGCCGATGTTTCATTTCCGGGAAATTCAAGTGGTGGTGCGTGCCGGGAAACAGGCGAAAATGGGGGAATATGGCTATCGGGAATGGGCTCAGAGCAGTGACGATATTGTGACCGCTTTGGAATCGGTGGGAATACGGCTGAATATTGCCGGCCTGGATCGGGTGGCCGCAGTGGAAGGCCCCTGTGTCGTTGTCGCCAATCACATGAGCGCGTTGGAAACATTTGTCATCCCGTCTTTGCTGCTTCCGACCAAGAAGCATACCTTTGTCATCAAGGAGTCGTTGCTCAACTATCCGATTTTCAAATACGTCATGCGCAGCCGTAATCCGATTGCCGTCAGTCGAAAAAATCCG
>JAFPZV010000058.1 GCA_017417085.1 Deltaproteobacteria bacterium
CAAATTGGTGGAGGTGGCGGGAATCGAACCCGCGTCCGAAAGTTTTCCACAGCAAGCGTCTACATGTTTAGTTCACGTTTTGGATTTAACTGTTTCAAACTCCCGTGAACCGGATTTTGCAACAGCGATTCCGCTTTGATCTCGCTACGGCAACACGGAACGATTGACGGAGCCAGCCTGCTGAAATGACATCCCGAAGATTCCCACAGGCGAGGAATCAGAGGATGTGACGGCAATTAAGCCGCCAGTGCAAAAGTAACGTCGTTGTCGGCGTTTATTGGTTTACCGGCTTATTAACGGGGCCAACCGGCATCCCCGACATGCAACCTGTGCTTCCGACCCCCGTCGAAACCTTTTCACCCCCTTAAATATCGTCAGTGTTGATGCAATTCCTGGTTATTCTTCAAAAAAACGCTCAGTACCGCTCGCTCCGCGCGCGCTCCATCTCGCGCCGCGCCTCACGTTCTCTCAGACTGTCGCGTTTGTCATGGAGCTGTTTGCCCTTGGCCACGCCGATTTCCACCTTGGCCCGGTCATCCTTAAAGTAAAGACGCAGCGGAACCAGAGTCAAGCCCTTTTCATCCATCTTGCGGGCCAGCCGCGCGATCTCGTAACGGTGCGCCAGCAGCTTCCTGGTCCGCAGAGGATCGGGATTTTC
Organism: Deltaproteobacteria bacterium; assembly: GCA_017417085.1. The sequence goes on from JAFPZV010000058.1 coordinate 659, forward strand.
GCGGTTGCCAAAATCGTAGGGGCTGATGTGCATCTGGTACACGAACAGCTCGTTTCCGCTGACGCGGCAGTACGCATCCTTCAGATTGGCCCTGCCCGCCCGCAGCGACTTGACCTCCGGCCCCACCAGCACGATGCCGGTCTCCAGCATTTCGGAGATGAAGAAGTCGTGGAACGCCTTCTTGTTATTTGCAATCAGTTTGATCGCCATCCGTTTCCTCTTCGGTTTCGTCAAGGATTTCCACCACGGTCGGCATATAACGATCACGGGGCAGATGGCGGTTCAGCTGCCGCATTCCCAGAAAAACCGCCACCAGCAGCATAATGGCGCCGCACACTGCGCCGATATTCGGATCGATGCCCACGGCGGACGCCATCTTCTGGCCGGCAACCATGCCGGCAACCATGCCGAACACCGGCACGATGTAGATCAGAAAAGCCGATTCATAAAAGGCATGGGTGGTCGTTTCCAGCCGCACCACATCCCCTTCCACCGCATTCAGGGGATTGTGGGCTTCCACCAGCCGTACGCCGTTGTCGCGTCCCAAACTGCACAGGCTTGCCGAAGCGCATCCCTTGCAGGCGGAGGTTTTGCGGCACTTGACCAGCACGGCGCCATCGGCCTTCTTCTCCATGACTACACCGGTTTCATCGATCATCGTTCATCCTCCGAAGGAAAAGAGGTCTTACTACGCTTTTCTCACACCTTTTGCAAGATAAAAATTCTTGCGCCGCAATCAAGCCCGTTTTTGAAAAAAAACACGTTATTTGGGCAGTTCATCCTTCAAAAGGTACGCGTTGTCAATCAAGCGGGTGGCGCCGAAGTACACGGCCAGCAGCAGCACCGAATTCGCCGTGATCTTCTCCATATCCGCAAGGGTCTCATCGTGGCAGATCTGCGCATAGTCCAGCCGGGCCAGAGGCTCCTGGCCGATCCGTGCGGTAACCTTCGCCAGAACCGAAGCGGCGTCGGTTTCGCCGCCCTTTGCCAGAGACTGCGCCAGGCGCAGGCTTTCCACCAGCGCCAGGGCCTGACGGCGCTCATCGGCCCCCAGATAGGTGTTGCGCGAGCTCATCGCCAACCCGTCGGCCTCGCGGACGATGGGCATGCCCACGACCTCGATGCCCATGTCCAGATCGCGCACCATCCGGCGAATCACCGCCAGCTGCTGGAAATCCTTGCGGCCAAACAGCGCCACATCCGGCCGCACGATGTTGAACAGCTTGGTCACCACCGTCGCCACCCCGCGGAAATGGCCGGGGCGGCTCTTGCCGCACAGCGTTTCCGTCAGTCCCGAAACCTCGACATGCGTGGAAAAATCCGCCGGGTAGAGCGCGTCACGCTGGGGCGCGAACAACAGATCCGCGCCGGTCTTTTCCGCCAGCGCGGCATCCCGCATCAGATTGCGCGGATAGGCGTCAAAATCCTCGCCCGCGCCAAACTGCAGGGGATTGACAAAGACCGACAGCGCCAGCACATCCGCCCGCTTGCGCCCTTCGCGCAGCAGGGAAAGATGACCATCGTGCAGCCAGCCCATGGTCGGCACCAGCGCGATGCTTTTCCCTTCCCGCTTCAAGGCCGCGCAACGTGCCTGCATATCAAACGCATCATGAACAATTTCCATAGTTTCGTTCCTCCCGCTTCAAACTGTCCTAGCCTTTTTCAAAAACTGTGCTCTTCCGCCGGAAAGCGTTTTTCACGCACATCGTCCCGGTAGTTCGCAAAGGCTTCGCTCAAGATGGCCGAAAGATCGACGTACTTCTTGACGAATTTCGGCGAGAACTTGTCGCACAGCCCTATCATGTCGTGCGTGACCAGCACCTGCCCGCTGCAGTGTACCCCGGCGCCGATACCGATGGTGGGAATATGCAGCTGCGCGGTGATCTCTTTGGCAAGCGCCGCCGGAATGCCCTCCAGCACGATGGAAAAGGCGCCGGCCTCCTCCACTGCCAAGGCGTCTTTCAGAAGACGCGCCGCGGCATCCTCGCCTCTTCCCTGGATGCGGTAACCGCCCATGCGGTGCACCGACTGCGGCGTCAAGCCGACATGCCCCATCACCGGCACATCCATGTCCACTATGGCGCGGATGGTGTCACGCATGGTGACGCCGCCCTCCAGCTTGACCGCCTGGGCCCCACCCTCCTGAATCAGGCGTCCGGCGTTCAGTTTGGCCGTCGCGATATCGTTCTGGTAGGAAAGAAACGGCATGTCCGCCACCACCAGCGTGTTTGGTGCGCCGCGCGTCACCATCCGGGTATGATGCACCATGTCGTCCATCGTCACCGGCAGGGTGTTGTCGTAACCGGCCACCACCGTCCCAAAAGAATCCCCTACAAGAATCATGTCGATGCCGGCCTGCTCCAGCAGCCGGGCCAGCGGATAGTCATAGGCGGTCAACATGGTGATAACGGTGCCCGCCTCGTACAGTTTGCGGATGTCATGAACAGTTTTGCATTTGGCCATTGTTTTTCTCCTTTCATGCCTTTTCAAAAAGCAACAAGCCTTGCCGGAAACGCCGCATGGCAAGAGTCCCGGAAGGCTTGTCGGAAAAAAACAGATTTGCCCCACGGCAGCAACGCGAAAAGATCGCCGGATGTGCCTTCGAGCTTCATGATGTTTTTCCGTACACTTACCTGTTCCGGTCCCGCTTGCCCCGTCTTTTTGGGGTTGTGCGAAAGATCCGCTCAGTTCGGCAACGGTGTGGTGTTTCCTCACAGTACGGCCGCCGCATGCTTTCCGCTCCAGATCCGGCACAGGTTCCGGTCCTGCGGGACATGCGCGGCATGTCCTTCAAATCACAAAAAAGTTTTCAGGCGCAATGTGGAAGCGCCCCGTGTCTCAACGTATAAAGCCTGCTTCTCTCTCCAAATATAAATACGAGCGGGTGGAATATTCAAGTACTCCACCTGTTCTTTCGATCCGCCCAGCGGCTCCCGGCCCAGTCCGGCCCTGGTGCCGCGCTTATCCTCTGCAGCGTGTCTTCATATCCTGCACAGCCTGTGCCGGATCGGAGGTATTAAAGATTGCCGAGCCGGCCACCAGCACTTCGGCCCCCGCGCGGGCAATTTCCGCGCAGTTGTCCAGTTTGACGCCGCCGTCCACCTCCACCGTCACCTCGCGGTTGCAGCTGTCGAGCATTCTACGCAGCCGCGCCAGTTTGGAGAGCGCGCCCGGTATGAACTTCTGTCCGCCGAATCCCGGGTTGACCGACATGATCAGCACCATGTCCAGCTCGTCCAGCACCTCCTCGATCATGCACAACGGCGTATGGGGGTTGAGTGCGACACCGGCCTTCGCGCCAAGCGCGCGGATCATCTGCAGGGTGCGGTGCAGATGCGTACAGGCCTCGGCCTGCACGGTCAGAATGTCGGCGCCGGCCTTGACAAAGGCCTCCAGGTAGCGTTCCGGACGTTCGATCATCAGATGGACGTCCAGCGGCAGCGTGGTCACCGGCCGCAAAGCCGCCACCACCACCGGTCCCACCGTAATGTTGGGGACAAAGCAGCCATCCATCACATCCACATGGATCCAGTCGGCGCCGCCTTCCGCCACGGTGCGCACCGCCTCGCCCAGACGGGCGAAATCCGCAGACAGAATCGAAGGGGCTATCCTGATCTCCGTTTTCATCGTCAAAGAGCCCTTTCCTGGTCAGCGGGTGGCAATCTGCACCGCGCCGTCGGTATCCATCCGGCCGAAAATATGCTCGGGCTTAAGCTGGTGCACGCCCTTGATATAACGCAAAGATCCGGTCAGCGCGCGGATGACGATGCTGTGGGTGGTCACGCCTCCGGCGCGATCGAAGTGTACGCCCTCCAGGAAAGGACCATCGGTGATGCC
>JAFPZV010000059.1 GCA_017417085.1 Deltaproteobacteria bacterium
AACGAATGTTCCAACGGGTGTGTGTACTGCGGCTTCAACAGCAGCAATACGAATGTGGTGCGCAAGACGCTTACGCTGGACGAAATCGAGGAAGAGGCGAAGGTACTGAACCAGTACGGCTACCGGCATGTACTGCTTTTGACCGGCGAGGACATGGACGCGTTTGACAACGACGATATGGTCTGGTCCATCCGCCGGGTGCGGCCGCTCTTCAGCTCCATCTGCATTGAAGTCTATCCCATGGATGTTGACGGTTACAAACGCATGGTCGACGCCGGAGTGGACGGCCTGACCATCTATCAGGAAACCTACGACAAGGTTCTGTACAAGGAGCTGCACAAGTACGGCCGCAAGCGGGATTTCCTCTGGCGGCTTGGCACGCCGGAGCGCGGCGCGGAAGCCGGCATGCGCAAGGTCGGCATCGGTGCGTTGCTGGGATTGGGCAACTTCTACACGGAAGCTTTCTTTACCGCCCTGCACGCGCACTTCCTGTTCAAGAACTACTGGCGCACCCAGGTTGCGGTGTCGTTTCCCCGGATCCGGCCGGCGGCTGGCGGTTTCCAGCCGCTCTTTCCTGTCAGTGATGCGCAGCTGGTGCAGGCTATTTGCGCCATGCGTCTTCTGCTTCCCGATGCCGGTTTGACCATCTCTACTCGGGAGAGCGCGGAACTGCGTGATCATCTGCTGCTGCTGGGAATCACCCAGATGAGCGCCGGTTCCAGCACTGCGCCGGGTGGTTACGCGCATCATGACGCCAGCACCGGACAGTTCAACATCAACGACGATCGGACTCCGGCGGAAATCGCCCAGATGCTGCATAGACACGGCTATGAAAGCGTCTGGAAGGACTGGGATCCTGCCTTCATGGAAAAGGGGGCCTGAGAAAATGGCGGCATGACCATGCCCAAGGTTGATTTTTCTCTGTGTCTGATTACCGCCCGGAATGTGCTTCCTGCAGACAAGGGCCTGCTGGATGCGTTCCGGGCGGCGTTGAAAGGCGGCGTACGCTGCATTCAACTGCGTGAAAAGGAGATGCCAACCGCCGATCTGTTGGTGCTTGCCCGCGATGTGCGCGCCCTGACCGAAGAGTTTGGGGCTCGGCTGCTTATCAACGGCGATGTTGAGCTCGCGCTTGAATGCCAGGCCGACGGCGTGCATCTGGGAATTTCTTCCCCATCGGTAGCTGCGGCCCGTCGGCGGCTGGGGAAGGATGCCATTATCGGTTTTTCCGCGCATTCTCTTGACGATCTGTACAGCGCCGAACGCGAGGGCGCCGATTTCGTCACTTTCAGTCCGATTTATTTTACTCCGTCCAAGACGGCCTATGGCGCCCCACAGGGGGTGGACAAACTGCGCGAATTTTGCCGGAACGCCTCAATTCCGGTTTTTGCGCTGGGCGGCATCAAATTGGAACGGGTAGCGGAAGTGCTTGACGCGGGTGCCGCGGGCGTGGCCTTGATATCGGCCATTCTTGCGCAGCCCAATCCGGAATCTGCCACACGTGACTTTCTGCAAAGACTTGGAGCAGTTTAATTTTGAGTTTTTCCTGTCATTCTGAGGCGCAATGCGCCGAAGAATCTCCGGAGATGCTTCGCTTTGCTCAGCATGACAAGAGCATGGTTCACGAGTATAAAAAACGGCCGGGAAACAGGGAAGATTCCCTGTTCTCCGGCCGTCCTTTTTTCAACCGGTCAGATTCTCAAAACCGGGCAAATCAACTATTGCCTCAAGGGGAAGGCAAGCAGATAGCTGCGGCCTTTCTTGCCGGTAAGTTTCGGAGCCTCGGTCGCCACAAACAGTACCTCGTCTTCCGTAACGGTCACGCCCGCCAGCGGTATTTCCATTTTTTCCCCGATAGTTCCCTTGACAAACATGCCGCTTCGAAACTTGACAACGCTGATCCAGCTGTGCTTCACGCCGGGCATTATGCCTTCAACAATACCCATGCCCGTTTTCTCTGCCGCCGGCAAGACCACTTCCCGTATCTGATCGCCATCCAGATCGATTGCTATCGGTTTGACTTCCACTGCCGTTACATCGTCCAGTTCCGCAACTTTGGACGTGCTTCCATGGATATTGTGCATTGCCGTCGCGAGACTTGCGCCCATCTCTTTGGGCGATTCATAGATCTGTTCGCTGCCATCCGGAGAATAGATGTAGAGTTTGTTGTTGCGCACATAGACGAATTCGCGTCGGCCATTGCCGGTGACATCCATGCAGTTGCCGCTGAC
>JAFPZV010000060.1 GCA_017417085.1 Deltaproteobacteria bacterium
CAACCTGTCCGTTGCGGTTTTCGAGGCGCAGCGTGTTCTTCTCCGCCCGGAAAGTGCCGCTCTGGGGATTCTGGCCGGGAACCGAGATTTGGAAACTGTCACCCTGGAATGCAAAGGTGGCGATGCTCTTGGGGAAACGGCAGCTCCACTGACCCTGAAGCCAGAGATGGTCGGGGCTTTGGGCGGTACTGTTGTTGCCCGGGAAGAAGGGCGGATAGTCGGCAGCCTTGGCCTGGCCTCCGAAAGGAGCGGTTTGCAAGCGTGCCGCGCTTGCCGCAGCGGTGAGAACCAGCATCCCGGCAGCTGCCAGGATGGCAATGCGAGAAAAAGATGTTCTCATAGATGTTCTCCTTGGGTGAAAAAGGTAAAAAAGAAATACTTTCTAATTCTGCGCCTCTTTGAAGGTGGCCTTTTCGAAATAGGACCACGGCATGGAAGAGGCAAACAACGGTCCCTGGCCGATAATGTGCTCTCCAGTCTCCTTGAGAAAGGAAACCTGTTGCTCGGAGCTTACACCGCTGACAACAGTTTTCAGCCCCAGTTTTCCCAAAAGAGCGATGACATGGCGGGTGAAGTCCTGATTGGTCGTTTGAGCGTCCAGATACTGGCCGTCCAGCCGGACATAATCAAAGAGCATGCTGTCTTTGGGCAGCGTCAGTATTGCGCCCGACAGGCCATTAAGTCCCAGTTTAAAACCGGTATCCCGGAGCTTTCCCAGTTTGTCACGAATCTCCGGGAAGTTGGCGGCATCGGCAGCTTTCATTTCCAGTTCCAGCAACTGGGGAGGAATGTCCAGCTGCTGGAGCAGTGTCATCAGTTTTTTGAGGAAGTTTTCCTTGTAAAAGTGCAGAAGTGCCAGATTGACGGCTATGGGCACCGGTTTCCAGTTCCGGTCAAGCCAGCGGCGCAGGCAGTAGCAGGCCTGCTCCCAGGTGTACTCATCGATCTGTGCAATGAAACCGTTTTTTTCGAAAAGCGGCATGAACTCTTCTGCCGGCACTGCCCCGCGGGATGGATGCAGCCAGTGAATCGTTGCCTCGGCATCGGTGGTTTGGCCGTTGGTGATATCGACACGTGCCTGCAGGCCCATGATGAACTGCCCGCTGCGCAACGCTTCGTGCATGTCGCTTTCGATCTGGCGGGTGCGGAGCGTTTTGTCGCGTAATTCTGTTGAGTAAAACACCCATGGAGCACTTGTGCTTTGCTGTTGTTGCGCAAAACGCAGCGCCGTCGCCGCCTGTTCACAGATGTTTGCAGTGGCCATTAGCGGGTTGTCCACGGTGCAGATGCCGAACTTGGCAGTTATTCTGCAGGGGAGAGGGTACTTGGCCAACTCTTCCGAAATTTCATTGATCAGCTGAATACAGTCGTACTGGTCGAAATCGACACACATCCCTAAAGAAGAACCTTCAAGACGGCCGCAGATGCCATGACCGCGGGTTTTCTTCATCGCCATTTCGGCAACTTCGCGCAATAGACGGTCACCCTCCTGGATGCCATAAAGATCGTTGATGTTTTTTAGGCGGTCGATGCTGAATATGATGAGGTGATGGCGAATATCCGGTTTTGTGCGCAGTATTTCCGACATCCGGCGATGAAAGGTTGGTTCGTTGCAGATGTTGGTCTTGGGATCGACCTGTGCCTGATAGTGCAGATTTCTTAGTATCTGCACGGTGTTGTCCACATCGTTGATGGTGCCGACAAACCGTTCTGTGTGTCCCTGCGGGTCATGAATGGCGGTGATGGTGATTTTGCACCACATGTAGCCGCTCTCATCGCGTTTTTTCAGACGAATGCAGGTGCTTTCGTGGTCGCACTTTTTGCTCAGTGCGGCGAGAAAATCATTGAAGATGGGGAGATCGTTCTCGTGAATAACGTGATCCTTGCTCCACACGGTCAGAATATTGCGTGTGCCGTCATAGTCGCCGGCGAATCGTTGAGGAGTTTCCGGTGAAAGGATGCACTCGTTGTTGTCACGATTCCATTCGAATACCATGATGCCGGTTTGTTCCACTATGGTGCGGTAACATTCATCGGCCAGATGATGGTCTTCCAGTCCCTCGTTATGCTTGGAAAGACCCTCATCTTTTGTCTGCTCCTCGATGTCTCTGAGCAGTACCAGCAGGATTTCGTCGCCGGAATGCTCGGGCGGCAAAGGCAGGAAGGTAAGCGAGTTCCGGTGAAAATTTCCGTCAGTCCCAAGCTTGCGGAATTCGGAGGTGGTATATTCAATATTTTGGGTGAACAGTTTGCGTAATGTTTCCCTATTGATGAGCGTACGCAGCTGTTCCCGGTCATCAGGGTGAAATTTTTCGGCGATAATTTGCGGAAAGGTCTCTTCGAGCTTTCCCTCCGTCGGCTGCGTGACGTCCTTGTCGTGAATCTGATGGACTGTGCGGTAACGGTTGCCGGTGAGGTCGAGTTCGAATATCTCGTCGTAAATAATGCGCAGTGCCTGATTGTAGCGTAGGGCCAACCGGTATGGCTCCCGGGCTTTTGTCCGGGAAACGGTGCGATGATTGCTGCTGTCATCCGTATCGGCAGCGCTGGGGCCGTCATAGATTTCGAAACAGTTCCGGCCGTTGTGCTTGGCGCGGTAGAGAGCGGTATCCGCTTGCTGAAAGAGCGTTTCGTAGGCAATGGGAACCTGGACATGGGTGATGCCGATGCTCAGGGTTATTGTAACGTCTGTTGAGTCGGAAACATGTACGGTCAGAGCGCTTGAGAGCAGTTCAC
>JAFPZV010000061.1 GCA_017417085.1 Deltaproteobacteria bacterium
ATCCAGACGTGCCAACGGCGTGTCTTTTTCGACGATTTGCCCCTCCCGTACCAGAATCGCGCGCAAGATGCCGCCTTCCAGGTTTTGGATGGCCTGGGTCCGTTGGGCAGAAATGACCTGGCCTTCGGCATGGGTGACCTCGTCAAGTTTGGCGATGGAAGCCCACAGGAGCATAAACGCGAACAGGGCTGCCACCGCTATCGAAAGCACCCGGGCATTTTTGCCGGGTCTGACCGCCCAGGCCGCGTTCACTTCACTGGTAAAGGGCAGATCGTCCACTTTCAGGCCCCTGAGCGGTTCCTGGAAAGGCGCGAACAGACTCTTTACCATCTGCTGGGGAAGCTTTTGTGGCCCGGCGCCCGCTTCTCCCTTTTGGAGGGGAGCTTGCTGCGCCTGCTGCTGTATGGGCAGTTGAGCCAGAGGTTGCGACGACGGTGACGAGGCCGCCGATGGTGTGGAATGGTCAGGCTCGCTCTTGTTGGTCATGTTGAATCCCTTTTCTGGTGCTGGTGGAAGCGGTGCTCTGCTCCCGGAGACGGCGGATAACTTCATCACGTGGACCATCCATGACGATCCGGCCATTGTCCATGACAAGAATGCGGTTGACTATCTGCAGCATGCTGGGACGATGGGTGATGACGATAAGTGTCTTGTTGGGGAGAATTTCATTGAGACGGCGCTGAATCATGCGCTCGGTTGCATCATCCATGTTGCTGGTGGGTTCATCCAGAATCAGCACCTCCGGATCCCGCAACAGCGCTCGCGCCAAAGCGACGGCCTGACGCTGGCCTCCGGAGAGGGATTTTCCCTGTTCGCCGACCTGGGTAGCAAACCCGGCCGGCATGGATTTGACAAAGTTGCTGACGCCGGCCAATGTCGCGGCGCGCAGAATCAAATGGTCGGTGATGGCGGGATCGCCCAGGGCGATATTGTCTCGCAATGTGCCGTAAAACAGGACGACATCCTGCGGCAGGAAGCCGATTTTGCCACGCAGATCCGCACTGGAGAGCTGGCGGATATCCACATCCCCGTATTTCACCGTTCCCTGGGAAGGCTGGTACAAACCTATCAGCAATTTTCCCAGCGTGCTTTTGCCGGATCCCATTCGTCCGATAACGCCGACCCGATCACCGGGGCGGATGGTCAGGTTGATGTCGTACAGTGTGGGAGAAGCGGCTCCAGGATAGGAAAAGGTAAGGTTTTCCAGCTTGAAGGAAGGTTTCAGGGTGCTGAAGTCCGCCAGAGCCTTTTCATCCTGATTTTCCGAAGGAAGTTCCATAAGCAGATCCAGCGCCTTCAAGGCGACACGGGAATTCTGGAACCGGGTCAAAAGGCTGGCTATCTGCATCATGGGCGCCATGCCGCGTCCGATGAGGATGTTGCAGGCAATAAGCCCACCCATGGTCATCTCGCCGCTTTTGATCCGGTAGACGCCCCAAATAACGGTAGCGACGGTGACCAGCTGAATTGTCAGCACTGAAATGGTGATGGCCAGATTGGTATACTTGCGGGAGATGATCGTCTGATCCGCCGATTGGCCGACTACCGCTTCCCATAACCTCTGCATCCGTTTTTCCGCAAGGCAGCATTTCAGTGTTTCCAGACCGTTGACGATTTCGACCAGCAGGGCATTTTTTTGCATGCTCTGGCGGTAGCCGCGTTCGGCAACGCTCTTGGACATCTGCTTGAGAAACAGGCCAACGCCGATGAGTATGGGAATCGCCAGAAGCGGGATGACCACGATAGGGCCGCCTATGAAAAAGAGAAGGGTCATGAAAACGACCAGAAAAGGCAGGTCCATGCAGGCCAGCAAAGTGGACGAGCTGAAGAATTCCCGTACGGATTCGAATTCCCTCAGGTTGTTGACCAGCGCGCCTGTTGATTCGGGCCGGGCATCCAGCCGCATGCTCAGCACTTTGTCCACCAGTTTGCTGGAAAGCACCACATCCGCGTTGCGCCCCGCCAAATCGACGAAGTAATTGCGCAAGGTACGCAGCAGAAAATCAAAAAGGTAGGCTATGAAAATTCCGCCCGCAAGCACCCAGAGCGTTTCCATCGCATTGTTGGGCACCACGCGGTCGTAGACGTTCATGACAAACAGGGGGGTTGCCACGGCGATCAGGTTAATGACGACACTGGCCAGCGCCACATGCCGATAGATGGGGCCGTAATGCTTGATGACATCCCAAAACCAGGTTTTGCCATGTGACAGTTTGAGCTCTTCCGCCCGGTTGTCCAGACGGGATTCGAGCGCGCCGAAAAGGACATAGCCGGAATAATTTTCAGCCAGGTTTTCAAGGGGCACAGTCTGGGTGATCTCGTCGGCCTCCGGTGAGATAATTTCCGCCTCATCCTTGGTGATTTTGGTCAGTACACAGGAACTGTTGTTTTTTAGCAACAGGATGCAGGGCAAAGTCAGCGGGGAAATATCTGACAACTGTTGCTTTGGCATGATCTTTCCCGACATTCCGGCTCGTTTTGCCGAGAGCAGACAGGCGGAAGGCGTGATGCGCGCGGTTCCTGCCAATCCTGCCAGCAAAAACTGTGATGAAACAATTTTGCCGCGCAGCCGCAACAGCGTGGATATGCTGCGCAGCAATGGCGGCATGAAATCGACATCGGAAGGAGCCAGCGGTGTGGAAACCGGTGGCACGGCAGGTGGCGACGGTATGGAAGAATTCTCGTTCATTTTGCTCCATAAAAAATATCTGGGAAAGATTTTTATCCTTCCCAGATATTTTCCTTTCTAGCGGTTGAGAAATTTATTCTCCGTAAGGCCCATCTTTGGGAAGCAGTGCTTCATCCTGGGTATGAGCGTTCTTGTCATAGTCGGTGACGTAGAGCGCCGGGTCAACTCCCATACGCGGCAACATCTGACCGGTCAGTGCATGCAGACGGTAGTTGTTGACCAGCACGTTGCCTTTGGCCGTGGCGGCCTGGGTCGAGGAGTTGAACAATTCGGTTTCTGCATCCAGCAGGTCCAGCAGGCTGCGTTGTCCTATCGCAAACTGCTCCTCATAGGCATTGCGGGTTCTCATGTTGAATTCGATGGCCTCACGATAGAGCCTGAGCTGATCCTCCGCGGACAGGTAACTGGTCCAGGTATCGCGAATTTCCTGTGTCACTGTATCCACTACCTCGAACAGCGCTTCACGGGCCTGATAGATACGGGCGGTAGAAGCCTTGACCTCGGCGAGATCCGCGCCGCTGTTAAAGACGTTCCACCGCATGGTGCCGAGGGCGGAAAATTCATTTTCCCAGCGATCTCCCGGTCCGTGCCGATCGACATAACGCGGGCCAACTTCAAGATTGATCTTGGGATGGAA
>JAFPZV010000062.1 GCA_017417085.1 Deltaproteobacteria bacterium
AGATGCTTTCCTCGGTGTGGCGGTGTTGCTCCAGCAGCGTGTGGAAAACCGCCGCGTCACTGCTGCCGCAGCTGCGGGAAAGCGCCAGGGTATCGGCCGGCAGGGTGTGCGTCTGCTGCTCCTGCACGATCTGCACGTGGTTTTCCACCATCCGTAAAAACAGATAGGCCTCTTCAAGTGCCCGGGCATCGGCGGGGGAAACGAAGCCGCTTTCCCGCAGTCGTTCCAGCGCCTCCAGAGTGTTCTGATGACGCAGCCGGGGATGTTTGCCGGCGTGAATCAGCTGCAGGGTCTGCACGAAAAATTCGATTTCCCGGATGCCGCCGCGCCCCAGCTTGATGTCGTCATCACCCTGATCGGCGCGCTGCCGCAAGGCCTCCCGGATCTTGTGCTGCATCTGCTTCAACTCTTCCACCATGCCGAAATCCAGATAACGGCGGTAGATGAAGGGCCGCAAGGTGGTCAGCAGTTTTTCACCCAAAGCCAGATTTCCCGCCACCGGACGTGCCTTGAGCAGGGCGAATCGTTCCCAGGCCTGCCCCCAGCTTTCGTAGTAGTTTTCCGCGAAGCTCAGGGACTGGGCGATTTCCCCGCTGCGCCCCTCCGGGCGCAGTCCGAGATCGACCCGGAAGACGAATCCGTCGGCGGTCGGCTGGCTGATGGCCTTGATCAGCAAATTCACCAGGCGGCGGAAAAAGACGGTGAGCGGCACTCCTTTTTCCGTTTCTCCTTCGGAGCTGGAAGAGAAGCAGATCAGATCGATATCGGAAGAAAAATTCAGTTCCCGTCCTCCCAGTTTGCCCATGCCCAGGATCACCAGTTCCGCAGGACGGCCTCCGGTTTCATGAGGAGCGCCATAGCGGGAGCGTACAAGATGCTCACAGACCGCCAAAGCCTTGCGCAGCGAGGCGGAGGCCAGATCTGCAATCTCCGCGGTGATTTTCGGAACTTTGGCGATTTGGCCGAGATCGCGCGCGGCAATGCGCAGCGCCTCCTGACGCTTGAAACGGCGCAGCTCCCTCTGCAGGACTTCCAACGGCGCATCGCCGGGGATCAGACGGTCCAGCTCGCGGAGCATGGCGGCTTCGTCTTTGGGATGATTCAGCGCGTCACCCATGAAGAGTTCGGTCAACAGTTGGGGACGGACGGCCAGCGTGGTGGTGAAAAAGGGCGAGAAGCCCAGGATTTTGATCAGTTCCCGGACCCGTCCCTGTTTGAGGATGACGGGCAGTTCGGGTGTGCCGGCAAGACGATGCAGGCCGTTCAAGGCCAGCACCGGATCCGGAGCCCCACGTATGATGGGCAGCAGTGGTTGAAGGAGTGCCTCTCCAAGAGTGTCACGGACAAGTTTCAGGGCGGCGTCGAAATGGCACATGGCAAAAGAATCTGGTTGCAGTGGATGAAATTTGTGACAGTGTGCCGGATTGTTGCCCGGCTGTAAAGGTGAAGACCGCAAAAGGTGCCGATTTCATTTTTTTGCGGTGGCTTCTCTGTTGAGCCGGACGTTTTTTCCGCTTAAGCTTGGAGGAAAGAGCATTTTTTTAAGCGAAAGGAAATCAGTGATGATTCGTTGGCCCGCCGAATGGGAAAAGCATACTGCGATTTTGATGGTTTGGCCGCATGAACATAGTGACTGGCGCCCGCGGTTGGACGCGGTGCGTAAAACCTATATCGAAATTATGAGGAATATCCTGCGTTTTGAACGGATGTTGGTGATTGTGCCGGATGCGCAGGAAGAACGGCGCATTCGGGAACGGCTCGGGGAGACAAAGAAGGAAGTCACCTTTTGCCAAATTCCGACGGATGACACCTGGACCAGGGATTCGGGGCCGGTGACCGTGTTTCTGGACGGGGAACCGCTGCTGCTGGATTTCGAATTCAACGGTTGGGGAGGGAAGTTCCCCGCAAGCCAGGATAACCGTATTACCGCGCTGCTGCACCAGCAGGGTGTTTTGGGGAACGTTCGTCTCCGGCAGCCGCATCTGGTGCTGGAGGGAGGGAGTATCGACAGCGATGGCTGCGGTACGCTGTTGACGACTGCGCGCTGCCTGCTCAACCCCAACCGCAATCCGGGATGGTCCCGGGAACGGCTGGAAACAAAACTGGCCGAAGAGCTGGGGATCCGGCGTTTTCTCTGGCTGGAGCACGGGTATCTGGCCGGTGACGATACCGATTCCCACGTGGATATCCTTGCCCGGTTCTGTTCGCCGGACACGATAGCCTACAGTGCCTGTGATGATCCGGAAGATGAGCATTTTGATACTTTGGAGCAAATGGCCGGGGAATTGGCGGCTTTCCGCACTCCGCAGGGAAATCCGTGGCATTTGGTGCCCCTGCCGATACCGGCCGCCATCCGGGATGAGGAGGGACGGCGTTTGCCGGCAGGCTACGCCAATTTTTTGATTCTCGACGGCGCGGTGCTGGTGCCGGCCTATCAGGATCCGATGGATGCGGTCGCCCAGGAACGTCTGGCTCGGGTATTCCCGGATCGCGAGATTGTGGGGATTGATTGCCGGGAACTGGTTCGGCAGGGCGGCTCCCTGCACTGCGCCACCATGCAGCTCTGGGTATGAGGAGCACACGAATCCTGAACAAGCTAAATATTCTTGTGTATGTACGGGCGGCTGTCTGGAGGTTTGCAGATGGTCGCCTTTGCTTTTCAGGATGCGGCAGGCCATAAGCGGGGAGACCGCCAATAACGGTGGCCGTTGATAATGGGCGCCGGTTAAGGACGCGGCCGCATTGCGGCAGGGAAAGCACACAAAGGATGGGTATTATGAAACATGCCGTTAAGGTTTTTGCCTTTCTCTTTATCTGTCTTGTTGTGCCGGCGGTATGCGCCGGGCGGGGAAACGAGCGGATCGATTACTGGATGGACGCCTGGAACCACTTCGACAACATCTACCATGACCACATGGAGACGCTGTACTGTGGATTCCCGTACAGTTCCGGCCATGCCGTCTCGCTCCCGGATGGTTTTATCATCACCTCGCATTACGACCGCGCCCATGGCATGGAGCGGGCGTTCGTTGTTCCAGTGGAGAACTTTGGCAGAGCTTTCCGGGCGTGGCGCGAAGGTTCTCATCGCTGCGTCAGATCAGACGGCACGCCGTACAGGGGCAGGGATTGCGCGGAGAAAGCCAGCAGGCGTTTCCGTCTGATGTACTGCGATCTGCACAACGTTTTCCCATCTGTAGGGAGCGTCAACTCAAAACGGAGTACTTACGAGTTTGAGCAGCTGGACGAATCTGCGGAAATGCCCTTCGGCCAGACCTGTCCGATGAAGTTCGAATCCAGGCGGGTAGCAGGCCAGGGGAGAGGGCGGAGAACGATTGTCGTTGAGCCGCCGGACCGGGCGAAGGGCATTGTCGCCCGTGCCTACAAGTACATGGACTGGGCGTATCCGGAATACAACATGTCTGGCAACCGGCGGCGCATTATGGATGCATGGGATGTACAGTTTCCGCCGGATGAGTGGGAGTGCGAGAGGAACCGCCGGATTCGTGAGGTGCAGGGCAACGGGAACCCCTTTATTGAGGCGAAGTGCGGCGAAGGAACGGTGGAGTTGGAAGGGTAACGAGAGAAGAAAAAACATTACCTTGCCCCTTCAGTCCGCTTCGCGGACAGCTCCCCCAAAGGGGGCGCCTAAGATGCGCAAACACAAAGCAGGCGGCCCGAACCATGGGGTTTGGTGCCGCCTGCTTTGTGTCCAGGAGGGGGGAAACACGCGGTAGAAAAAGCTGCTAAACGCCAGCTTCGTTGAGCTTGCGGTAGTTATCGCAGCCTTGCTGGTCCCCGTTATTGCAGGCCTTGCTGAACCATTCCTTGGCTGTTTGTTTGTCCTGCCGCACGCCTTGACCCTCATGATACATTACGCCCAGGTTGTATTGGGCCTTGGCGTTTCCTTGAGCAGCGGCCTTTTCCCACCACTTCCGGGCCTCGGCGTAGTCCTGCTGCACGCCTTGGCCCCCATAATATAT
>JAFPZV010000063.1 GCA_017417085.1 Deltaproteobacteria bacterium
ATTTCTTTTGGATGGCAGCTCTTTCCCGGCCGCCGGTTTTGCTCTCCGGCGGCCGCTTTGTCTTTGACGATGGATGGGGAAAACGGGGGAATTTTTGAAAGTGTTTGAGGCGGTTTTTTCCAGGGCGGAGCTGAAGCGCCTGGCCTGGCTGGGCATTCCGGTCTTCATCACCCATCTGGCGCAGATGGGGATGAATTTCGCCGACATCGTCATGACCGGCTGGGCGGGGCCCGGCGAAATGGCGGCGGTGGGCGTGGCCTGCTCAATCTGGAATCCGCTGTCGCTGTTCTGCTGGGGCTGCCTGCTGCCGCAGACGCCCCTGATTGCGCAGCTGGTGGGCGCGCGGCATCAGGAGGATGCGCCTCATCTGTTCCGGCAGGGGCTCTGGCTGGTGGCGGGACTGTTTGTGGTCATTGGCGGAATACTGTACGGCATCTCCTGGAATCTGGACGCTTTTGGGCTGGATACCGTTCTGGCCCAACGTTCCGGAGCCTATCTCCGCTGCGTTGTCTGGGGACTGCCGGCGCTGATGCTGTTTGTCTGCTGCCGCTGCCTTGCGGAAGGTTTCGGATGGACCCGTCCGGCAATGATCTTCGGCGTGCTGGGCCTGCTGCTGAATATTCCCTGCAACTATGTCCTCATCTACGGCAGGCTGGGGCTGCCGGCGCTGGGGGCAGTGGGCTGCGGAATTTCCTCGGCCCTCTGCTGTTGGGGGATGGCTTTGGCGATGCTCTTCCATCTGCGGCGCGAGATTGCCGCCGTGACGCATGCGCCGCTTTTCTCCCGCCGGTTTGGAGAGAAACTCTGCGATCCGGCGCTGGTTCTGCGGATAGCTCGGCTGGGGCTTCCCAATGCCTTCGCCATGCTGTTTGAAGTCTCGATGTTCGCTTTGACGGCCCTGTTTCTGGCATCGTTTGGAGCGGTAACGGTGGCGGGGCATCAGGCGGCGCTCAACTACAGCGGCATGCTCTACATCATTCCTCTGGCGCTGGGGACGACCGTCACCATCCGGGTAGGGCACTGCCTTGGCGCGGGCAACCAGAACCGGGCGCGGATTGCGGCCCGCACGGCGCTTGTCGCCGGCGTCTTTTTCAGTCTGGCAACCGCCCTTCTGACCTGTTTGTTTCGGGAGCAGATTGTGCATATCTACGGCGATTCGGGCGAGGTTGCGGCGCTTGCCGCCCAACTGCTCGTATATGTGGCCGCCTATCAGGTGCTGGACGCGGTGCAGACCATCGCGCTGGGCATCCTGCGCGGCTACAACGATACGCTGCTCATCTCCCGGGTTTCCCTTTTCGCCTATCCGTTCATCGGAATTCTGCTGGGCTGCACGCTGGCCTACGGCTGGCTGGGGAGTCCGCTTCGGGCGCAGGGTTTCTGGATCGCCTATATCGTGGCGATGGGTTTCGCCATGTGCTGCTATCTGCCGCGGGTGCGGCATCTGCATCGTCTGGATGCCCGGGCGCTGCGCGGGAAACTTTCCCGCTGATCTTGAAATTTCCTTTTGATAAAATTGGGCGTTAGTTCAATAAAGATTGACTGTGCATGTGGATGGTGCCGGGAGGATACGATGAATGTGCGGGCGATTCTTGAAGCGGTAAGGGAGGGCAGGCTGTCGGTGGCGGAGGCCAGCGCGCAGTTGACGGATTTGCCCTATCTGGATCTGGATTTCGCCAAGCTGGACCATCACCGGTGTTTGCGGACCGGTTTTGGGGAAGTGGTTTTTTGCCCGGGAAAGACAGACCGGCAGCTGGAAGCCATTGTGCGGGCCTTCATGCAGGCGGGGCAGGCGGTACTGGGGACGCGCTGCACTGTCCAACAGG
>JAFPZV010000064.1 GCA_017417085.1 Deltaproteobacteria bacterium
CTGGTGGACAGCGGCAAGTTCGACTGGATGGCCCATGCCGACAAATTCCCGGGGCTCTGTACGCCGGATGAATCGTATCATGGCGTGGTGTATGCCACCACTTTTGGCGCGGGAGCTTTTATTACCAAGGCAACCGCGCAGTTGATGCGCGATCTGGGCGCGATTCAGTCGCCGCAGAACGCGTTTTTGCTCAATCTGGGGCTGGAGAGTCTTGCGGTGCGGATGAAGCGCCACTGCGAAAACGCCTTGGCGGTGGCCGAATATCTGGAGCATCATCCCAAGATTGCCTGGATCAACTATCCTGGACTGAAGAGCAACCGCTATTACGATCTTGCACAGAAGTACATGCCGCACGGCACAAGCGGCGTTTTGACCTTTGGCGTTACCGGCGGGCGTGCTGCGGCCACTGCCTTTATGGACAACCTGAAAATGGCGGCGATTGCGACGCATGTCGCGGACGCGCGCTCCTGCCTGCTGCATCCGGCCAGCACCACGCACCGGCAGTTGACGGACGAACAGCTGGTGGCCTGCGGCGTTCGTCCCGATCTCATCCGTTTCTCTGTTGGGCTGGAAGATGTTGCGGATATCATTGCCGATATCGAACAGGCGTTGGCACAGCTCTGAAAAAGGCACGGAAGTTTTCGGTCTTCTGGTGGAAAACGGAAAGGGAATGGATATGAAATCCAGGATAGTATCGGTTTTGCTGGTGACGGTGCTTCTGTGCTTCTGTTGCGGGTGCAGCCCTCCTCCTCCGCACCATCATCATGACGAGGATCCTTATGACTCTCATTCGCCGCATCATCACCATCATCACTCCCCCGGGCATGGCGACTATCGGGGCCCCGGTGGAGGAGGCGGTCACTCTCATGGCGGCCACCATCGCTAAGGTACCCGGCGAAATGTCTCAGAAATAGGGTGGCAATGTTTCCCCGCTGGCCGTCGATGGTGATTGGAATTCCGGCAAAGCGGAGACCGGCAGGGGCAGGAAGCTCCGTAAAAATTTTCTCCAGTATTTTTTACTTGTTTTGGAAGTTGAATGGAAAAAGCAGAAGCGTCGTGCAGGGCGCTTCCGCTTTTTCTTTTGGTGATGGCAATGTGTGCTCCCGATGAATGGCAAATCAGATTACGGCCGCGGGCGGAAGACGTCTATGAGTCTTTGAGACGGGATGGCCTGCCCATCTGGCTTGCGGATGTGCTGGCGCGCCGTCTGGAGCAGCCGGTGCCGCTTGCCGAGCTGAGCGAGGGAGAACTGGCGCGTCTGCCGGATCCGGGCCGGATTCCCGGAATGAACCGGGCGGTGGAGCGTATTGTCCAGGCGATAGAACGCGGAGAAAAAATAGCCTTTGCCTGCGACCATGATTCGGATGGTATTGCATCGGCCGCGGTACTCTGGACGGCTTTCACCGATCATTTTGGCGTGCCTGCCGAACGCCTGACCGTGGTGACCAGTCACCGGCTGACCGAAGGCTACGGGCTGAGCATGCCGGTTGCGGAGCGGATAAAGGCCTCGGGCGCGACGCTCACCATTACCGCAGACAAGGGCAGCAGCGACGAGGAACGCATAGCCTGGCTGAAGGCCGAAGGTGTGGAGGTCATTGTCACCGATCACCATCTTCTTCCGGCGGAAGGCGCACCACCTTCCGCGCTGGCGGTGGTCAATCCCAAGAGTCCCGACAGCGGCTATGATCCGAATCTGTGCGGCGCGGCAGTGGCCTTTTTGGTCATGGCGAAGGTGCGCAGCCGGCTTCTGGAAACCGGATTGCGGCAGCATGTCGAGAGTGTGGTCACACTGCTGGACTATGTGGCTGTGGCGACAGTCGCCGACTGTGTTTCGCTGCGTCCGGATCGCAGCTGGATCAACCGTCTGTTGGCTCGCCGCGGCCTGGCATTGATTAACGAGCGCCGGCGCCCCGCCTGGCGGGTCTTTCTTGCAGAACAGGAGGGCGAAGTAACCGCCGAGACGGTGGCTTTCAAACTTGCGCCGCCGGTGGCCGCCGCCGGCCGAATGAACTGGGCGGATGCCGGTTTTCATTTCTTTATCGCTCCCACCGATGCGGAGGCCGCGTATCGATGGCAGCTTCTGGAACAGGAGAATTATACCCGGCGGGAGGTGGAGCGCCAGCTGCGGCTGAGCGCACTGACGAAGGCCGAAGGGCATCAGGGGCAATCTCTGGTGCTCTATCTGGAGGAAGGCCATTGCGGTGTGCATGGCATTACCGCCAGCCGGCTGGTGGATATTTTCGGCAAACCTACCGCGCTGTTCGCGCCATCGGCCGGAAAGGATGGCCTGATCTCCGGGAGTTTTCGCGGCATTCCCGGCTTTCATGTCCGTGATGCGCTGCAGGCGGTTGCCGATGCGGCGCCAGGACTGCTCTGCGCCTTTGGCGGGCACGAAGGTGCGGCGGGCGCGACGCTTGCTCTGGAGGATTTTCCCCGTTTTGTCTCCTTGTTTGAGGCGGAAACCCGCCGTCAGCTGGGCGATGCACCCCTGCGGCCGGTCTACTATGTGGACGCCGACTGGCCGGCCGAATTGCTGACGCTGGAGACCATGGACATTCTTGGCCGTCTGGAACCCTGGGGAAACGATTTTGCAATGCCGCTTCTCATCGGTCGTTTTGCGGTGGTCAAACGGCAGCTGGTGGGGCGTGGCGGCCATCTGCGCCTGCTTCTGGAACGCGAGGGACGTTCTTTTCCCGCCATCTGGTTCAATAGCACCGGAATGGAAAGCTTTGGCCTGGGGATAAATGTGGGCCGAACGGCGGACTTTGTGTACCGTCTGAGCGTGAATCACTTCCGGGGCGTCAAATCCTTGCAGTTGCAAATTGTGGGTGGAGCGCCCGCTTCCTGAAAAAGCGGGCGCGTAAAGGACGGCAGAAGAGGCTAGGCGTGCGCAAATTCGGCGGCCAGTTTTTCCCATGCGGGCAAGCTGCGTTCGATCATGGCTTTGTCCACGCAGTA
>JAFPZV010000065.1 GCA_017417085.1 Deltaproteobacteria bacterium
CGGTTTGCGGATGGAGAGGTATTTGCGCGTGGCATGCAGTTTTTTGATGCCGATGGCGCGAATTTTTTCAACATAGAAGCGAGCACTGCCATCCATCACCGGAACTTCCGGACCATCAATATCAATATTCAGGTTGTCAATACCGAAGCTGTACAGTGCGCCCAACAGGTGCTCGACGGTTGCAACGCTTGCGCCGTTGCGGCCAAGAACCGTGGCCATGCGCGTATCCACCACATTTTCCGAACAGGCCTTGATGGAAACAATCCGATCGCCCATATTGCGGTAAAAAATGATGCCGTTGCCGCTTTGGGCCGGACGTAATGTAACATGGATAGTCTGACCGGAATGGACTCCGACGCCGGAGAAGGTCAGGGGGGCTGCCAAGGTGCATTGATTAATCATCTTTTTTCTCCCCGTAATGCGGTTCAGATACTTGCCATATAGTTATGCAAGATGTTTGCCATGTTGTAATATGCTGATTTTAATTGATATTTTTATTCGCACTCTGCGAGTGACACGAGAGTGTGACTTTAAAAGCACACCTCTTCCCGGATATTAATGGCAAACCGCAATTTGAAGGGGACATACAGAAATGGCCTGGCTGACCTGATGGGGAAAAGCCGGAAAGATTGCCAATATAAATCAATAATTTTCAAATGTTACACTTTGATGGATTACCTTGCAGATCGGTACACTCTCGAAGGGGAGACAGGAGACGTCGGCACAGGGGAAGATGCTTTTTTAACTCGCAAACAGTGAACCGCTTCCGGCGATTTCCGGGGGAGTGCGCTGAAAGTGTCGGTAGGCCAGCGCAGTGGCGATGCGCCCGCGCGGGGTGCGGTGAATAAAGCCCTGCTGGAGCAGATAGGGTTCGATAACATCCTCAATGGCGTCTTTTTCCTCGCCGATGGAGGCGGCCAGCGTTTCCAGCCCGACCGGTCCGCCGTTGAACTTGTCGATGATGGTCAGCAGAATCTGCCGGTCCATGTGGTCAAAACCGCTCTGATCGACTTCCAGCCGCTTGAGCGCTTCTCTGGCGATATCCAGCGTGATTTTCCCCTTGCCTTTCACTTCGGCGAAATCACGGACCCGGCGCAGCAGCCTGTTGGCAATGCGTGGCGTGCCGCGGCTCCGGCAGGCAATCTCCCGGGCGCCGTCCTCCTGGGTGGGAATCTGGAGAATGGAGGCGCTGCGTGTGACTATTTGCAGCAATTCCTCAGGCTGGTAGAACTCCAGCCGGGCGACAATGCCGAAGCGGTCGCGCAGCGGCGCGGAGAGGTTGCCCAGCCGCGTGGTGGCGCCCACCAGCGTGAAGGCCGGGATGTCCAGTTTCAGTGTGCGAGCCGCCGGCCCTTGGCCGATGACGATGTCGATCTGGAAATCTTCCATCGCGGGGTAGAGGATCTCCTCCACAACGAGCGGCAGGCGGTGGATTTCGTCGATGAAGAGCTCGTCGCCCGCCTCCAGATTGGTCAGGATGGCGGCCAGATCACCGGCTTTCTCAATGGCCGGGCCGGAAGTGGTCTTGAAACCGCCTTCCATTTCGGTGGCGATGATATGGGCGAGCGTAGTTTTGCCCAGACCTGGCGGGCCGTAGAGCAGCACATGGTCCAGGGGCTCCTTGCGTTTACGGGCCGCCTGGATGAAAACGGCCAGATTTTCCTTGGTCTTGTTCTGGCCTGTGTATTCATGCAGGCGCTGGGGGCGGAGCCGGAGTTCCGAGGCATCCTCGTCGGTTTTGCTGGCGGTGATAAAACGTTCCTCCATGATGTTGTGCCTACTTTCCAATCAAGATGTCAGGGGGAGAGCAGTTTCAGCGCTCCGCGCAGCAGTTGCTCCACGGTAGTTTGGGCATCCACCTCCAACTGATCCAGCGCCTTTTGGGCCTGGTGCTCCTTGTAGCCCAGCGCTACCAGCGCCGTGAGCGCATCTTCACGCGCGTAGGCCGAGGAAGGCGCCGAGTTGGAAGGCAGAGCCGGCGCATCCGTTTCAGACGGCGCAAGCCTGTGGATCTTTTCCTTCAGTTCCAGCAGCAGCCGTTCGGCGGTTTTCTTGCCGATGCCGGGGACGCTGGAGAGCCGCCTAATGTCGTGCTGTTCGATGCTGCGGCAGAATTCACCGGCCTGCATGTTGGAGAGGATGGCCAGAGCCAGCTTGGGCCCTACGCCGGAGATGGACAGCAGGCAGGAAAACAGCTCCCGGTCGAACATGGTCAGAAAGCCGTAGAGGTTGATGGCGTCTTCCCGCACGGCGGTGTGGATGAAAAGGGTGATGGCACCGCTTGCGGGCACGCTGCAAAAGACCGACAGCGGTACATGCACCTGATAGCCGACGCCTCCGACATCAACCACCATATAATCCGGCGCCTTGCAGACAATTTCCCCCGAAAGACGCGCGATCATGACACGTCCTCCTGAAGTGCCAGCCCGGGATGGCGCGCCAGCTTGGCCGCCAGCGCACTGCTGTGGGCGTGGCAGATGGCGACCGCGAGCGCGTCTGCCGCGTCCTTGGCCGCCGCGGCGGGGAGGTTCAGCAGTACCTTGGTCATCTGCTGCACCTGTTCCTTTTGGGCCTTTCCGTATCCCACCACCGAACTCTTGATCTGGAGCGCGCTGTATTCATAGACGGGCACATGATGCAGGGAGCCGGCCAGAAGCGCGACACCGCGGGCATGACAGAGCTTTAAGGCGGACGAGACGTTCATCGCGACGAACACCCGCTCCACGGCCAGCGCTTCGGGGGCGAATTCGGTGATAACCTCGTTCAGGCGCTGGTAGATGACCGCCAGCCGTTCCGCCAGCGGCGCATCCAGCGGGGCGCGCGCCGTGCCGTGCGCAAGATGCACAAGCCGCGAGCCCGATGATTCCACCACCCCGAACCCGGTTATGCGCGACCCCGGATCCACCCCCAAAATGCGCATTGTCCGCCTCCAGTTTCCTTCCTGCCGCACCTACTCCATGAGTTTCTCCATCTCCTCGTCGGAAATGGAGAAGTTGGCATAGACGTTCTGCACGTCGTCACAGTCTTCCAGCTTTTCCACCAGGCGCAGCATCTGTTCCGCCTGTTTGCCGGCAAGCGGCACGGTGCTCTTGGGGATCATGGTGATTTCCGCTGATTCCCACTGCAGCTGTTTGGCTTCCAGCGCGTCACGTACCTCGATGAAGTTCAGTGGATCGGTGATGACCTCGATGGTGTCGCCGTCGTTGGTGACATCCTCCGCGCCGGCTTCCAGGGCCGCTTCAAAGATGGCGTCGAAGTCCTTGTCCGGCGCAAACGAAATCAGTCCCTTGCGATCGAAGAGAAAGGCGACCGAGCCGCTGATCCCCAGATTGCCGTTGTTGCGGGAGAAGATGTAGCGCACATCCGCGACGGTGCGGGTGCGGTTGTCGGTCATGAATTCGACGATGACGGCGACGCCGCCCGGGCCGTATCCTTCGAAGATCCCTTCTTCATAGCTGGCGCCTTCCAGTTCGCCGGCACCTTTCTTGATGGCCCGTTCGATAGTATCCTTGGGAACGTTTTCGGCCTTGGCCTTGTCCACCGCGATACGCAGGCGGAAGTTGCCGCTCAAATCGCTGCCGCCCCGGGCCGCGATGGTAATCTCTTTCAGTAACTTGGTGAAAATTTTACCGCGCTTGGCGTCCTGCGCATCCTTGCGATGTTTGATGTTGGACCATTTGCTGTGGCCGGACATGAGGTCTCCTTTCCGTAATCCTTGAAGCTTCTGCCAGAAAACCGGCGCGCTTCAATGGGGGATAAAATTGAAATAACAGGATTTCGTTCTTTTATGGACACTGCTTTTCCGACAGCTATCCATTTAAACAAAATATGCTAACACGCGTTTGCCGTATCCGACAACGCTTTTCAGTAAAAATATGCGTAAGAAATCATAACCTTATAGACAGGGATTTTGAAAGACGATTGCAAAACCACAGATTCCTAATATACTTTTTGCTGCTTTTACCGTAGCACGGCGCGGTTCGTCCCGGAGGGCGAAGGCCCGTTTGTCTTCAAATGGAGCAGTGCTTCCATTAAAAAATATGGATGGTTCATCATGCATCGCCAGACCACGATAGCCAATTTGCTTCTGCTGCTTGTCGCTTTCATCTGGGGTTCCACCTTCGTCGCGCAACGATTGGGAACTGCCCATGTCGGCGCCTTTACCTTCAATGCCGCCCGGTTTTTGCTCGGGGCTGCGGCGCTTCTGCCAGTGGCCTGGCCACGCCTGAGAAAAGAATTTTCGCTTCAGCCCGCCCTGTTGCTGGGCGGCAGTCTGCTTGCGGGCGTATTCCTCTGCGCCGGCATCAATCTTCAGCAGCTCGGTCTTGCCACCACCACCGCCGCCAACGCCGGTTTCATCACCGGTCTCTATGTCGTCATTGTGCCGTTTATCGGCCGTTTTTTCGGCCTGCGCTATGGACCGGGTGTTTGGCTAGGAGCGGCTCTCTGTATAGTCGGCCTGTATCTGATAGGCGTATCGGGCAAAATGGAGCTGGTTCCGGGCGATCTGTGGGTTTTGGCTGGCGCGTTTGCCTGGGCCTTCCATGTTTTGGTCATCGGCTGGCTGGCACCCAGGATAGATTCGTTCGCGCTCGCCTTTGGGCAGACGCTGGTTTGCGCCCTGCTGAGCCTCGCGGTGGCTCTTGTCGGAAAAACACTGGACATGAGCGGAATTATGGCTGCGATCTGGCCGCTGCTCTTCTGCGGCATTATCACCACCGGTGTGGCTTTTACCATCCAGGTTGTCGCCCAGAAAAATACCTCGCCCGCTCATGCCGCGCTCATCATGCAGCTGGAGACGGTGTTTGCCGCGTTGTCCGGCTGGTTGCTGCTGGGGGAGACCATGTCTTTGCGGGGACTTATGGGCGCTGCCCTGATCCTGACCGGGATGCTGGTTTCCCAGTTTTGGCATGCGTCCAGGGGCTAGGCTGAAGAGATGCCAGGATGATTTTTTTGTGGGTTGAGGCTTTATCAGCCAGAAACGTTTTGTCAATTGTTGCGCGGGAAGGTATATAAAGTCTTCTTAAAGGGTGGCTTTTATTTTTTTTTCTCAAACAAAGGAGGTCGTTATGAAAAAAGCCATGTTGTGCATCTTCGGGTTGCTGCTTATGGTAGCAGGTGGAGCGCTGGCCGAAGAGCTGCCGGTCATCACTTTTGCTACCGATGCCACTTGGCCGCCGATGGAGTTTGTCGACGCCAACAAGAATGTAACCGGTTTTTCCATTGAGTATGTGACCAGAGCTGGTCGGGAAGCCGGTTTCACGCCGAAATTTGTGGCGGTGGCCTGGGATGGCATTTTTGCGGGACTGGATGTCGGCAAGTATGATGCCATTGTTTCGTCGGTTTCCATTACCGAAAAGCGCAAACAAGCCATGGATTTCAGCGAACCCTACTTCCAGGTGCGGCAGGCTCTGATCGTTCCCAAGGATTCTCCGGTGACGAGCCTCGCAGAACTGAAGGGCAAGGAAGTCGGTTCCCAGATCAGCACGACCGGTACCTTCGCCATCAAGGAAGTGCCGGGCGTTATTGCCAAGACCTATGATGAAGTGGGACTGGCTGTGGAAGATCTGCACAATGGACGGATTGCTGGCGTTGTCTGCGACGATCCTGTGGCTGCCAACTATGTGCTGCAAAATGAGAAGTATGCGAAAACCCTGAAAATTGCTGCCGTTATGCAGAGCAAGGAAGCGGAGTTCTACGGTATTGCGGTCAAAAAGGGCAATCAGCAAGTGCTCGATCTCGTCAACAAGGGCATTGCCGCTCTCAAGGCCAAAGGAACAGATATCAAGCTGCGTGACAAATGGATCGGCGGGAATTGAAAGACGTCGGTTGACCAGCAGCGAGATTTGAGGGAAAGAACAGTCCTTTGCTCATGAAAAGAGCCCTGAGCGTTTTTGACAGGTTTTTTTGCTTGTAATCTTGCAGGGTTTGTTCTTGTTCAAGGACAAACCCTGTTTTTCTGTTGTTTTCCCGTCAGGGGAGTTTGTTATGCCTGAACAAAAAGTTGTTATTGATGTTGGTGATGGTGCCGCCATCCCGACCAAGAAGGATCACGGACTGCTGTCGGCGTGGCGGATCGCGTTCTTTGGCGCGGTTCTGGTGCTGCTCTATCTGGTGATTGTTCACCCGGATCCGTATTGGAATCTGCTGAAATTCATCCGGGACGGCGTCGTGGTTACCTTTGAGGTGACGTTCGCGTCCATTGGGCTTGCGCTGGTCCTTGGTCTGTTTACCGGGCTGGGAAGGGTTTCGCACAATCGTTTCATTAATCTGGCGGCCTCCACCTATGTTGAGGTGGTGCGTGGCATTCCTCTTTTGGTGCAGCTGTTCTACATCTACTACGCGCTGGGACAGTTTGTCCGCGTGCCTGACATGCTGGCGGCGATCATCGCCATGAGTTTCTGCTATGGGGCGTATATGGGCGAGGTGGTGCGCGCCGGTATCGAAGCCATCGACAAGGGGCAGCGCGAGGCATCCGTATCGCTGGGTTTTAACGAGGTTCAGACCATGCGCTATGTCATTCTGCCGCAGGCGCTGCGCACCATTCTGCCTCCGGTTGGCAACGAGTTTATCGCACTGCTTAAGGATACCTCGCTGGTTTCCATTCTGGCGGTTTCCGATCTGTTGCGTCGCGGACGTGAATTCGCGTCGGAAAGTTTCGCCTATTTTGAGACGTATACCCTGATTGCGGTGGTTTATCTGATTATTACCCTGATTCTCTCCAAGTTGGTTGGTACCATGGAGGAAAGGATGGGGAACCATGTACGACACTGAAGCTATTATCCGGATAAGCAATGTCAACAAGTCCTTTGGCAGACTGAAGGCGCTGGACAATGTTTCCCTGAATGTCTATCCCGGCGAAAAGGTCGTGATCATAGGCCCCAGTGGGTCAGGGAAAAGCACATTGCTGCGTACCATCAACAAACTGGAAACGGTTGACAGCGGCCAGATTATTGTTGATGGGTTTAATCTCTACGATCCTGCCATCGACATCAACCGGGTTCGTATGGAACTGGGGATGGTTTTCCAGTCGTTCAACCTGTTTCCCCATAAGACGGTATTGCAGAATCTGACACTGGCCCCCATAAAACTGCGTCATATCAAGCGCGAAGATGCGGAGCGTACCGCACTGGAGCTGTTGAAAAAGGTGGGAATAGCCGCCAAGCTCAACAGCTATCCGACGCAGCTCTCCGGTGGCCAAAAACAACGGGTGGCAATTGCCCGTGCGCTGGCGATGAATCCCAAGATTATGCTGTTTGATGAACCAACATCCGCTCTGGATCCGGAAATGATCGGCGAGGTTCTGGATGTTATGATTTCCCTGGCCAGGGAAGGGACAACGATGGTTGTCGTGACGCATGAAATGGGCTTTGCCCGTGAAGTGGGAGACCGGGTGATTTTTATGGACGAAGGCAAGATTCTGGAAGAGGGCCCGCCGGAGCATTTCTTCCAGAACCCCGAACATCCGCGTCTGCGCAAGTTCCTCGAACAGATTCTCTAAACGCTTTCTTTTGTTGCATTGTCCAAAATCCCGGCCTCGGTCTTCCCCGTGGGAAAGTCGCGGACCGGGATTTTTTCGTTCAGCGTAAACGATGCCTCTTTTTTCCATTTTGTCATTCTGAGCGAAGCGAAGAATCTCATGCGGTGCTCCATGGAGATTCTTCAGCGCTACGCGCTTCAGAATGACAACTTGGAAAGGGCAACAACCGTATCACCCCGCAGATTCCTGGGATTTTTCCGCAAGAAAGTCCAGCACCCGCTCCGCGGTGCGTCCGGCGGCCGCCACGCAATCATTGATGCCGACGCCTTCAAAGGCGTTGCCGGTGAAAAAGAATCCCGGAATGTGTTTTGCCTCTTCGTGCAGCTCGTCCAGCAGACGTGCGTGCCCCACGCGATAGCGGGGAATGGCCTGGGGATGCCGGTAGATTTTCGTCATTTCCGGAGCCTGCTCTATCCCCAGAATTGTTTTGAGACTTTCCCGCACCTGCCGCAGCAGTTCCTCGTCCGGAAGTTCCAGCGCCTGCGGATGCAGCGCGCCTCCTACCATGGAACGCAGCAGCACTTTGCCACGCGGTGCGCGGTGCTCGAAGATGCTGCTGTCCCAGAGCGTTCCCAGCAGCGCTCCTTTACTGCTTTTCCGTGTTACCA
>JAFPZV010000006.1 GCA_017417085.1 Deltaproteobacteria bacterium
GACCGCAACGGTCATTCGCTGACCCTGCGTCCCGAAGGTACCGCCTCGGTGATGCGGGCCTGCATCGAGCACAGCCTGCACGTCAAAACGCCGGTGTCCAAGCTCTACTACGTGGGGCCGATGTTCCGCTACGAGCGCCCGCAGAAGGGACGTTACCGCCAGTTTCACCAGATCGGCGCGGAATTTATTGGCGAGGCCTCTCCCATGGCAGACGCCCAGCTTTTGCACATGCTGACCTGCTACTTCCGCGCCTTGGGCATTCCCGATGTCTCCCTGCAGATCAATTCGCTCGGCTGCCGTCAGTGCCGTCCGGCCTACCGCGCGGCCCTGGTCGAATTCATTACCGGCCATCTGGACGCCCTGTGCGATGACTGCCGCCGCCGCAGCACCGGCAATCCGCTGCGCGTGCTGGACTGCAAGGTGGAGGGCTGCCGCAGCGTCTGCCAGGACGCGCCGTCGGTTCTGGACTATCTCTGCCCGGAATGCGCCGCGCATTTTGACGAAGTCCGCCACCTGCTGACGGCGCTGAACATCCCCTTCGAGGTGAACAACCGCATGGTGCGCGGTCTGGACTACTACTGCCGCACCACGTTCGAAATGGTGACCAACCGGCTGGGCGCACAGAGCGCGGTTGCCGCGGGCGGCCGCTACGATGGACTGATTGCGAGTCTGGGAGGGCCGGAACTGCCCGGCATCGGTTTTGCCATCGGCATGGAGCGCCTGTCGCTGATGATGGGCACGGAAAATATTCCGGCGCCGCATCCCGATCTGTTCCTGGTGGCCCTGGGACCCATGGCCCGCGAACGGGCCTTCCTGATGCTTGCGGATTTCCAGCGCCGCGGCCTGTATGCCGAAATGGACTTTTCCGGCAAAAGCATGAAGGCGCAGATGCGGCAGGCCGATCACCTGAAAGCGCGTCTGGCGCTCATCATGGGTGACGATGAACTGGCCGAAAACCGGGTTCAGCTGCGCCATATGGACAGCGGCGAACAGGAAAGCCTGCCGATAGACGGACTGGATGCACTGCTGGAAGAACGGCTTGCGCAGAAAAAGGACTGACAAACATTTTGCGGAAAACCCGGAGCGGAAAAGCCCGGCATCCCGCGCAATTATATATTTCTTGGAGGAACTGCCTTGGAAAACATTCCTGAAGATTTTGCAAGAGACTTTTACTGCGGCGACCTTCGCGCACAGCATATCGGCCGTACAGTCTGGCTGGCGGGTTGGGTGCAGCGTCGCCGTGATCATGGCGGCCTGATTTTCATCGATCTGCGCGATCGCAGCGGCATCGTCCAGCTGGCGCTCGATCCCGACCGCGATCCGGCGGCGCACAGCGCGGCCGAAGACGTCCGCAACGAATATGTGCTCGCGGTACACGGCGTAGTTTCTCCGCGCCCGGAGGGCACCGTCAATCCCAAGATGCCCACTGGCGAGGTGGAAGTTGAAATCGACCGGCTGATCGTGCTCAACACGTCCAAGGCCCTTCCCTTCGTCGTGGATGAATATGCCGACATCGCCGAAAACCTGCGGCTCAAATACCGCTACCTGGATCTGCGCCGCCCCGCGGCCCAGCACAACCTGATGGTGCGGCACAAGGTCGCCCAGTTCGTCCGCTCCTATCTCAATGAAAACCATTTCATGGAAATTGAGACGCCATTCCTGACCAAAAGCACGCCGGAAGGCGCCCGTGACTATCTGGTGCCGAGCCGGGTACATCCGGGCTGCTTCTACGCGCTGCCGCAGTCACCGCAGATCTTCAAGCAGCTGTTGATGGTCTCCGGTTTCGACCGTTACTACCAGATCGTCCGCTGCTTCCGCGACGAGGATCTGCGCGCCGATCGTCAGCCGGAATTTACCCAGATCGACTGCGAGATGAGCTTCATCCGCTGCGAGGACATCATGGCCATCATGGAAAAGATGATCGCCGGAGTTTTCAAGACCGTGCTGGACATTGACGTCAAACTGCCCATCGAGCGCATCACCTATGCCGAAGCGATGCGCCGTTTCGGTGTGGACAACCCGGATCTGCGCTTCGGGCTGGAGCTGGTGGAACTCTCCGATCTGCTCTCCCAAACCAAGTTCAAGGTGTTCCGCGACGCCCTGGACAACCACGGCATCGTCAAGGCGATCAACGCCAAGGGATGCGCCGCCTTCTCCCGCAAGGAACTGGACGATCTGACCGAATTCGTCAAGGTCTACGGCGCGAAAGGCCTGGCCTGGGCCAAGGTACAGGAGGATCGCCAGTGGCAGTCCCCCATCGCCAAATTCTTCAGCACTGAGGAACTGGCCGCCCTGAACGAGGCTCTCGACGCCCAGCCCGGTGATCTTCTCTTCTTCGGCGCCGACACCCCCAAGATCGTCAACGAGTCGCTGGGACGCCTGCGCGGCCACCTGGCCCAGAAGCTGGGTCTCGTCCACAAGGACGAATTCCGTTTCGTCTGGGTGACCGAATTCCCGCTGCTGGAATGGGATGCCGAAGCGCACCGCTACACCGCCGTGCATCATCCCTTCACCGCGCCGATGGACGAGGACATGCCACTTCTGGAAAGCGATCCGGGAAAGGTGCGTTCCAAAGCCTATGACCTGGTCCTGAACGGTTCGGAGATCGGCGGCGGCAGCATCCGTATCCACACCTCGGAGATCCAGCACAAGATGTTCGATCTCCTGCAGATCGGACCGGAAGAGGCCGAGGAGAAATTCGGCTTCATGCTGCATGCCCTGGAATTCGGCGCTCCGCCGCACGGCGGCATTGCCTTCGGGCTGGATCGGCTCACCATGATTCTCACGGGTTCGGAATCCATCCGTGATGTCATCGCGTTCCCCAAAACCCAGAAAGCCGCCTGCCTGTTGTCGTCGGCACCGTCTCCGGTGGCCGAGACGCAGCTTCGGGAACTGGGGATCCGCCTGACCACCCGGGCGGTGAAACAGCAGGAGTCTTAAGAAAAACTGTATTTTCAAAAAAAGCGTAAACCCCGTACAAAGGCGACCGCAGATCCCAAAGAACGATCCGGCGATCGCCTTTGTATATAATATTAAATATTTACCCGTTTCACAGGAAACAGCATGGCACTGAACAAGCGGCC
>JAFPZV010000066.1 GCA_017417085.1 Deltaproteobacteria bacterium
GCCGGAGCTTCTATGTGGGCGAGCAGATGACCGAAGAGGACATCAAGGCCCGGTATGAGGACGGCGTGCTGCATCTGACCGTGCCGAAGAAGGACGCGCGCAAGGTGCCGGAAAAGAAGACCATCCTGATTGAAGGGTAAGGATGGGAAGGGGGGCTTTCCGATCGCCCCCCTACCCCTCCCCTTCGGAATGAATGGATTTTTAGAAGGTTGTAAAAAGGCATACCACGATGATGGTACGCCTTTTTATATGAATCCGTTTAGATAGTTGTAAAAAGGCATACCGCGATGACGGTACGCCTTTTTTTGTATAAATCAGGCTGCTTTGCGGAAGTGGGCCAGGAAGGAAGGGGCACGATATTCCTCCGCGCCGGGGAGCAGGCGGCCCTGCAGGGCACGCATGATGCGGAAATAGCACGGAATCAGGAAGAGGTCGGCCATGATCCAGGCGGCCGGATTCGCCAGACAGGCACCGGTGAACCCAAGGAGCGGAACCACGAAGAGCGCCACCGCCGTGCGGGCCACCATTTCAAAGAGGCCGGCAAACATGGCCACGCGGGTGTAGCCCATGCCCTGAATGCAGAGACGCACGATGTTCACAAAGAGCAGCGGGATATAGAAGGCCGCGTTGATACGCAGGAAACGGGCGCCCATCTCCATGACCTCGGGCGCGGCGGAGGCATCCACAAAGAGGCTGAGCATCGGCCGGACGAAGAGCAGGACCACACCCAGGGCGGCCAGGCAATAGCCCGTACCGAGGATGGCGGCGGCCTTCAGCCCCTGCCCTACACGATCCAGACGGCGGGCTCCGATGTTCTGGCCGGCATAAGTGGCCATGGTGGAGGACAGGGCATCAAAAACCGAGGCAAAGAACATGCTGAGTTTGCCGGCGGCACTGACCGCGGCCACCGCGTTGACACCAAGGCCGTTGACGGACCACTGGACCACGACGGAACCAATGGCCGTAATCGAAAACTGGAGGCCCATGGGCAGACCCACGGAAAGCATCTGCTTCGCCTTTTCCAGAGAGAAGCGGCGATCCTGCCGGCGGAGGCGCAGAATCGGGAACTTTTTGATGATCACCAGGACACAGCCCAGGCCGGATAGCAGCTGGCTGACGGCGGTGGCGATGGCGGCACCGGCCACATCCAGGCCGGCCACCAGAATCAGCACCAGATCCAGAACGATGTTGATCAGGGAGGCCAGGATCAGGAAGAAAACCGGCGTGCGGGAGTCGCCCAGGGAGCGCATGATGCCGCTGGCCATGTTATACAGGACGCAGCAGGGAATGGCCGCGAAGATGATGCCAATGTAGCTGGCGGAGGCATCCAGAATTTCCTCCGGCGTGTTCATCAGGCGCAGCATCGGTTTGCAGAGCAGGGTGGCCGCAAGGGCGAAGACCACGCTCATCGCCGCGCTGAGGACGATGGCATGCCAGACATCGCGGCGAACCTCGTCCTCATCCTTCGCGCCGAAGGACTGGGCGATTGGAATGGCAAAGCCGGAGCAGAGGCCCAGGCAGAGGCCGATGACCAGGAAGTTGACAGAGCCGGTGGCGCCCACGGCCGCCAGCTTCTCCGCCCCGAGATAGCGGCCGACAATCGCCGTATCCACAAAGGAATAGAACTGCTGGAAGAGCACCCCGAAAAGCAGGGGCAGGGCGAAGGAAATGACCAGCTTCATGGGCTTTCCTTCGGTTAAATCACGCGTCATTGTACGGGACATGTTCGCACCCGTCCTTTCCGCGGTTTCCTGCGGAAACCGCCGGGGCATGTTATAGCACCTTTCCGAAAGAGATACAAGCATCTCTTTCGGGAGGTTTTTTGCGCTTTTTCCGCAAGTTTTGCCTGGGGTGGGGTGGCAGGGGGCTAGCCTGGGGGCGTGGGAAACAAATCTTTAAATTTTTTTCAAAAAGGGGTTGACAAGCTGGGGCAGATTTGGTAAGATAGCTCTCGCGGTTGAGAGATACCGCCGATGGGGAATGGTGTAAC
>JAFPZV010000067.1 GCA_017417085.1 Deltaproteobacteria bacterium
CCGGTATAGCGCTGGCCGGTTATCATCTTCTGGCTGACGACGTCAAAAAGGCGCGCTTCCACCAGCAGATGCCCGTTTTCCAGGGAATACCCTCCCTTCACCACCGCTTCCGGCCCCAGCATCCTCCACTGCTCAAAATCCACCTGCGAGCTTTCCAGCGTCAGATGGCTCGCGTCGGAAAGAAAAGCCGCGGGATCGGCCAAACGAAACAGGCCGCTCATCTCCAAATCGCCCGTCAGCACCTTGTAAAATTCCTGTGCCAGTTCCGGACGGGAAGCGTCCATGGGCAAAATCCGGGTTACCGCCAGCGAGATGACCTGCTGTCCCGGCGCGCTCACCTCAATGGTCGCGCTCCAGACAAGCGCGGGCCACAACAGAACCATCGCCATCAGAACCACACGCCGATATATGTTCCCTATCATCGGTACAACTCCTTCACATTAAAAATGACTGTTCCGTCAAACGGGGCGGGAAGCGGCTGCGGCAACTTCCTCGACTTCTGCACAGCATCCTCCACCGATTGATCAAAAACTTTATCGCCGGAAGATTTGACGATTTCCTTGTGCTTCAGATTCCCTGCCGCATCGTAGACCACACGAATTTCGGTCTCCAGATCAGGACGGCCGATCTTGTTTTTGGGAAGCCACCAGTTTGTTTGAAAAACTTTCTTCAGCCAGGGCGCCACCGTCACGCCCTCCTCGGTACCGGGTCCACCGGGTGTGCCCAAAGGCGCGTTGACCTTGCCAGGGCCCAGGGCGCCTCCCGTTCCACGGCCGCCGCCATTGCCGCCACCGTCCCCGCCACCACCAGTCCCGGAGCCGGACCCCACCTTGCGGCCCAAAGCAGCAATCTTGCCTGCCACCGCGGCTTCGGCGGAACGCTGTTTCGCTTCGGCGGCTTTCCGCTGTTGCATGGCGGCCACAACATCCTTCACCTGCTGATACTGGCTGTCTGCGCTCTTGTCCTTGCCGGCATTTGCGGTTTGCGGCGAAGTTTTCGCTGAAACGGACGAAGATGGGGCGGTTTTGGCAGAAGCCGTCTGGGATGTCTGTTTCCCCTCAGCAGCAGGTTTCGTCTCCGGAGCCGTCTTCAACGCGGTTTTGCCGGTTGGGGCCGGCGGAGACGCCGCCTTGGTTCCCTTCTGGGATGGCGTCTGTGTCACGGTTTTGGCCGTTTGTCCAGTCTCAGCCTTGGTGACAGTCTTGGGCGCCTTGGCAGAAGTATCCGCCTGCGGAGCCTTGTTCGGCGCCGGCTTGGCAGGTGCCGGTTCAGGTTTGGCCTGCGGGGCAGTCTTGGGCTGCAGCTTCGCCTTGGGCTGTGGCTCCGCCTTGGGTTGTGGTGCAGCCTTGGGTTGTGGTGCAGCCTTGGGCGCCGGCGTACTCGGAGAAGTGGAAGGCGCCTTGGGAGAAACAGGCTGAGCGGGAGGCTGAGGCGCAGGCCCCGGTGTCCCCGGCGTTCCCGGTTTCGCCGACTTGGGGCCGGGCGCGGGACTGCCACCCTCCGGATGACCAGCCTTGGGATTGATAACCGGTTTGCTTATCAGATCCACATAGTACACCCGCTTTTCCTCGCGGCGAACCGTCGGCAGCGTCATAACGACCGCCAGCACCATCACAAGCGCATGCGCCAGCAGGGAAAGGACCAGCATCCAGCCGATGCCACGATCACCACGCCCGACAATGGTAGAGAGAAAGTTGCTTTTCCGCATCCTTGTTCACCGAGGTTCCTGCGACACCATGCCCAGACGGGTCACACCTGTTTTGCGAAGCGCCGCCAAAACTGGCACCACCTGACCATAGGCGACGTCCTTGTCCGCCTCCAGAAACACCGCCCGTTCCTTGTTGCGCGCCAGCATTTCCCGAATGACCGGCGTCAGTTTTTCGGGGGCGTTCACCTGGCTTTTGCCCACAAAGATGGCGCCGTTCCGGTTGATCGTCACAACTATCGGCTCCTTGGTTTCTTCGAGACCTGGCGCATCCGCCACCTCCGGAAGGTTGACCTCCACTCCGGTTTCCAGCATTGGGGCGGTCACCATGAAGATGATCAGCAGAACCAGCATGACGTCCACAAAAGGCGTCACGTTGATCTGCGACATGGCCCGGGCTCTGCCGTTTCGTCCCGCCGTCATGGTCTGTCAGGCCCTCCTCTGCATACGTTCAAGAATATTAAGAAATTCCTGGCTAAAATTGTCCATCTCGCCAACGATAACATCAATTTTATGAGAAAAATGATTGTAGCCGATAACCGCCGGCACGGCCGCCACCAAACCAATGGCCGTGGCGATCAAGGCTTCGGAAATACCAGGCGCCACAACCGCAAGCGAGGCGCTTCCCGATTGGCCAATGTTATGAAAGGAATCCATGATACCCCATACCGTGCCAAACAGACCGATGAACGGCGCCGTCGATCCGGTCGTCGCCAGAAAGGGCAGAAATCTCTCCAGTCTCTGCGTTTCGCTGGTCATGGCACGGCGCAATGCCCGGGCAATGTAATCCGTCCCCATCGGAAAATCGTCGGGCGGGCTGTCGGAGGCCTGGATACGCCGGGCGCGCAGCAATTCCTGATAACCTTCCCGGAACAGCACGCACAGCGGCGAAGCTGCGTACGCCCGCAGATTCTGGTTGATGGCTTCAAAATTTTTCTTGGTCCAGAACAGTTCCATAAACCCGTCGGAAGCTTTTCTGGCACGACCTACCACCAGCCACTTGTGAAAAATAATCGCCCAGGAGACTACCGACAGATAAATCAGAATCCCCATCACCACTTTAACTACCGGGCCTGCATTCAAAATAATTTCCATTGTTCTCCACCGTTCCCTTTACAAGGTATTGTCGGTCGTGCAAAAGTTTGAATTTTTAAGTATATCAGTTCCGGAAACGTCCGGCAATTATCCGCAAATACATTATAAAAACAAGCTCAAGTTTCTAACCGGAAACCCGGAACAAATACAAGAACGGATTTGGCACATCTCAAGCCATGGCAACAATTTTTTATCTTTCTGTCTCAACACATCAACGGAAGAGCACAAAATGTCTCCAGACCTCAAACTGGCCGCCATTCACGGAAGCCCCCGCCGCAACGGGCATAGTTCCCAGCTCCTGGCAGCGGCGATAAAGGGTGCACGTACAGCCGGCGCATGCGTGGAAGAACTGTTTCCTGATGCCTTGTGCATTGCGCCCTGCCGGGAAGATTACAGCTGTACGCAAAACGGGCACTGCGTCATTGGCGACGATTTTCAGCACATAGCCGCCCTGTTCGAACAATGCCATGGCCTGCTCGTTGCCTCTCCCATATTCTTCGGCACGGTACCCGCACCGTTGAAACTGCTGATCGACCGATGCCAGTGTTTCTGGATACGCAAGTACCGCCTGCACGAAACCGGCCCCCACCGGCGCCCCGCCCTTATCATCGTAACCGCCGCCCGCAGGGAAACTCCGCAGCTGTTCGAAGGAGTGCTGCGTCCTCTACGCTACTTCTGCGACGCTTTGGACATGGTCGTCCAGAACAGTTGCTGCTACGGCACGCTGGAAGAGAACGACGACATCCGCAAAGATCCCCAACGCTTGGAAACGGCATTTGCCGCAGGCGTCAAACTGGCACAAATCGCAGAGAGGAACAGATGATCCACCTTCCCGTTTTCAGCCTGATTGCAGCCATGCTGCTCTGGGCCAGCTCCTTTATCGTCCTGAAACTTTCCTTCCAATATTACCACCCCATCTGGGTCATTTTCGGACGCATGGTGGTGGCCAGCCTGGTCTTTGCGTTCTGGATCCCCGCATTTCGCCGCATACGCTTCCGCAAGGCCGACATCCCGATTCTGGCGGCGATGGCGCTGTGCGAACCCTGCCTTTACTTCCTGCTGGAAGCCAATGCGCTCAAAAATACCAGCGCATCTCAAGCCGGGCTTATCACCACCTTTATGCCGTTGCTCGTAACCCTGGGCGCCTTTCTGTTTTTTGGAGAACGCATGTCCAAAAGGGCTCTTGCCGGACTGTGCATCGCCGTTTTGGGAGTGGGACTGCTCAATGCCGGCAACATCTCCACGGAAACCGCACCGCATCCACTTTGGGGCAACACGCTCGAACTGCTGGCCATGACCTGTGGCGCTGCCTACACTCTGCTGCTGAAACGGCTGTCCTCGTTCTACAGTCCGTTTTTTCTCACAGCTTTGCAGGCTTTTACCGGCGCTTGTTTCTATTTTCCCCTCCTGTTTCTGCCCAGCGTCCCGGCCCCTGCCCAATTTACGCTGGAAGGCGTCCTCAGCGTGGTCTACCTGGGCCTTTTCATCACCATTGGTGCCTACGGCCTCTACAACTATGGCGTCAGCCGAATCTCCGCGGGCAAAGCTGTTGCCTTTATCAACCTGCTGCCGGTTCTGACCCTGTTTCTGGCCTGGATGATCCTGGATGAACGCATGACACCGCTGCAATACGCCTCCAGCGCGCTGGTCATCTTCGGTGTCCTTCTGAATCAGGAGCCCCAACCGGTGGATGAAAACGGCTGGACCAAAAAACGGGAAAAAGAAAACGGAGCAAACGGCCAAGCCCTTTAAAACCGGTCATTTCTCTTCCCGAAAGAGAAAGCAAAAGCCAAAACCGGACTGCTTTCACCGGCTTTGGCTTTTTTACAACATTTTGTTTGGCCGCAAGGATGGCATCTTCCGTAGTGCACTATCCTCGGCGGCTATTTCCCCGGCTGCGAGGGAAAGAAGTAAATGCGTTCGCTCTCCCGGACCATTCCCAAATCGCGGCGGGCGACATCCTCAATAAACTTCTTGTCAGAGCGTAAACAGCGAATTTCGTTGGCAAGACGTTTGTTCTGTTCGGTTATGCGGGCGATCTCCTCCTCCATCTGATCCTTCTGGCGGGAAACGTCCATGACACGCAACACGCCGCGTTCTCCCAACATGGCAAATGCAAGGAAAAGAAGCAGGGCACAGCCCGCAAGCCATGGCAACTTGCGGAAGACGATAGGAAGCCATCCGGAATCCCTGAACATGACAAACCTCCTTCAAAGCGGGAAGCACCTCAAGATGTCAAAAGGCGATATCATCCATCATGCCGCTTAAAACCTTTTTACCGATACCCTTGACCTCGAGCAAATCTCTCGGACTTTTAAACGGTCCGTAAGTGGTTCGGCGTGCGACAATCTCCTTGGCAATTTTCGGGCCAACTCCCGGCAGTTTCGACAGTTCCGCCGCACTGGCCGTATTGACATTGATCTTCTCGCCTGGCAAACGCGCTTTTCCGGCAGCAGCTTTCTTCACATGGGGCGTGTTTCTTTCCACTGTTCTCCCATAGGGCTTCTTTCCGACAGGGGCTTTCCCCGCATAAGGTGCATTTCTATCCACTGTTCCCCCGTAGGGCATCTTCCCGGCAGGGGCTTTCTCCGCATAAGGCGCATTCCTATCCACGGTTCCCCCGTAGGGCATCTTCCCGGCAGGGGCTTTCTCCGCATAAGGCGCATTCCTATCCACGGTTCCCCCATAGGGCATCTTCCCGGCAGGGGCTTTCTCCGCATAAGGCGCATTCCTATCCACGGTTCCCCCATAGGATGCTCCCTGATTGGGGAAGGGCTGGGCAAGAGGCGCAGCCCAAGCCACTGCAACCGTTACCAACAGCATGGCCATTCCGCCGAGCAACATCCTGATACGCAGTTTCAGTTCTTTCATGACACACTCTCCTTCCTGTGATGAAAAAATGTTGCACCGTTGTGGACAAACTGCAACCCCTGAAGGGCATGTCGTCTTCGCCCGAGGCTCACAGATTATCCTATATGCCAAATTCGCGCCCCAGGCCCTTGAGCGCGAAACTGAACATAACCTCCCGGTCATCCTCCCGGTCGCGGAAGGTCACGAACAGGCTCCAGCACTGGAATCGCCACTCAGCCCTGAGCACATGCTCCAGTTCCTTGTCATCTTTCAGATCGAAACGCCCCGAATAGCTCAAAAACAAAGGCGCCAGCAGAGTGGTGTTCACGGTACCCTGCAAATATTCATAACGTTCGTCGCGGTAGCTGTAACCGGTACTCAGACCGTTGCCGCGGCTGTCATGTACCCCCACATAACAGCGGACAATCTCGAAATGCCGGCCATCGGGATTCACATCGTACAGGGTATCGGTATCCAGATAGCTCCAGGTTGTAGGGCGTACAATAAGTTCCGTGCGCAGCGCCGAAAAAGGACGCGCATGCTCATCCCCGGGGTCACGTACCTCGTGGATATCATACTCCTGTCCAAGGCGTAGCCACAAAAATTCATGATAGCGTGTCTGTCCGTTCTCCTCCATGCGCGCCGTCAGACGATTGACCAACGCATAGGAAACCTTGTTCTGTGCCTCAATGTTGTCCAGATAGTCAAATTGGGGCACGGAATGCTGGCTGTCCGAGGTGTCATAGGAATAGCGGACTTCAGGCTGGATGACATGGCGCAACTTCTTGATGCGGCGGCCATTAACCATATAAACTCTTGACAGGCGGCTGGAGGCGGCCACGCTCAAATCCGCCGAGTTGAGATTGGTATCGTACTCGGAATCCCAGTACACCCGCTCTCTGCCCCCCATTTCGGTTTCCAGCTCGACAATGTTGCCCGGCTTGAACACGGCGCCCAGATAGGGACGCGCCATCAGACGGTTGCCATCCTCTCCGTCACGGCGCCAGAAGTAATTGTGGGAAGCATCAAAACCATAATAAATTGGCGAAGTGGTCAGTCGCTGGCGGATCAGAGACAGCCGCGTTTCCGGCAGGCGCTGGGCGATAACACCGCTGCGCTTTTCCAGATCCTTGATATACTTTATCTGGCTGCCCAGATTGAGCTTGCCCCAGTTGCGCTGGGCAAACAGCACGGTCTGCACGCTGTTCTTGTTGTACTCCTCGGCTTCCTGCCCAAAGTCCTCGAAGTAGTCCTTTTCATCGGCGTATTCCATATTCGCCACAATCCGCACATTGCCGGGAAGAAAACCCGTGTGCCGCCAGAGATAGGCCAGCCGGTCACCGCCCTCGTCAAAGCCGTTTACATGGTATACGTTGAAGTAACCTTTGTTGTCGTTCCTGAAAATGTAGCGGTAATCCACGCCCTTGCCCACACCCAGGCGGGACAGGTAGTCCAGATGGAACGTAGCGTCGGTGTTGCGGGAAATGGCCCAGTAAAAGGGCTGGAACATCTGGAAGCCCCGTTTTTCGGAATAGCCATACTTGGGAATGAGCAAACCCGTCTTGCGCTCGCTCACCGGATAGGCGAGATAGGGCAGATAGAAAACCGGCACATCCCCTATGTAAAAAAACGCATGCTTGCCCTGGGCGTAATCGCCCACGGTCACCTTGAGATCTTTGGCCCTGAAATGCCAGGAGGGCTTGTCGCCGTCGCAGGTGGTGAAGGTCGCCTCTTTGGCGGTGTAGTTGTTTTCATCCAGCCGGTACAACATGTCGGCGGCCAAATGGAAGTTCTTCTCCCGGACAAAGGCCCTGCTGTTGCGCAGCCAGCCCTCGCCGCTCTTCAGATTCAACTGGAAAGCATCACCGGAAAGCGAATTCTCCTGTTCATCCGACAGACGGACCCCCCCTTCGCCCCGCACATCGTCATTTTCCGGATTCCAAAGAATTTGATCGGAAAAAAGCCGCCATTTTCCCTGCTGCAGTATTACGTCCCCTTCCGCATGATAACCGCCTTCTTCCGGATCGTAGCGCAGTTGATCGGCGTTGATCGTCACCGGGAGATTCTTTTGGGGAGGTTCGAAGCACCACCCGCAGTTCACGCAACCCAACAGGGCGAAAAGCCCCAGCAACTTTTTCGTTTTGGCGCTTGAAAGACGATTCGTCATGCGCTTGTCTCCACGTAATGTTCCAGATACTCGCGGGCAGCCCCTACCAGAAACAGCGAACCCGCCACCAGAAGGGGCGTTTCGGTGCCACGCTGCCCAAGCGCTGCCTCCAGTGCAGCAGCGGGAGTGGCAAACGTTGCCGCGGCGACTCCATGCCGGCCGGCAAAATCCGCCAGCTTTTGCGGATCGACGGAAGCCTGA
>JAFPZV010000068.1 GCA_017417085.1 Deltaproteobacteria bacterium
CTTACGGCAACAGCGAAAATATCGCAGGCATTGTCCCGCTGGCTCATGGAGGTTTCTTTGTCCACCTCATGCCGGGAGCTCCGCATACTTTGTTGGGACTTTCCCAAAATGGCCTGTATGACAAGCTCCCCTGGTTCCTGGACGATATGCGACCTCAGGGTTTTATTGGCAGAAAAATAGGGGAACAACTTGCCACGAAGGACAGCGGATTTCCGCCCGACCCGCGCCGGTGGAACAACGAGCAGCTTTTGCGCTACCTGCTGGCTGCGGGAGACGACCTTCCCGGCAATCTCCAGTGCGGCGATCGGGCGCGGATATGTATCCGGAGAAAACCGGAAAGCGCGGATGACACCGACTATCCGGCTCTGGCTGACGAGGTAATGGGCGGCTACGTGCCCAGTTCATCCGCCGGTGGGGAACAGCCGAAATTCACCATTTTCAACCGCTCGCAACAGGCCCATGTGATTGTCAAATTCACGCCTAAAGATGACAATGCCGTGGCCGAAAGGTGGCGCGACATTCTGGTAACGGAACACCATGCGGCGGAAATCCTGACCAAAAGCCAATTTCCCTCCGCCGCAAAGACTCGGCTTCTTGAGGCAGGCGGCCGTCTGTTTCTGGAGTCCCAGCGCTTTGACCGGTCCAGGGAATACGGCAGGCTTTCCATGT
This sequence comes from Deltaproteobacteria bacterium, assembly GCA_017417085.1. The sequence goes on from JAFPZV010000068.1 coordinate 670, forward strand.
TTTCCCTGCAAGCGGTGGATAACGAATTCGCGGGAGTAGGCACAAGCTGGCCCGAAATCATGATGGCCCTGCACAACAAAAAGCTGGTCAGTTGGGAACATACGTTTGATGCGGCCTGTCTGTTTCTCTTTGGCCGCCTGATCAACAACACGGATATGCACCCCGGCAACCTGAGCCTGGCCATGGAGGGCGATGTTTTCAAATTGTTGCCCGCCTATGACATGTGTTCCATGGGCTTCGCGCCACGCCCGAATGGCGAACTGCCGCCCTTTGCCTTTAAACCGCCGTTTGCGGCAGAGACAGGCCTGATGGCGTTTTCCGAGGAGCAGCAGCGTAACATTCGCCAACATGCCTTGGAAAGAGCCATAAAGTTCTGGGATGCGGTCGCCGGAGACAGCCGCATTTCCCCGGCTTTCCGGGAGTTTTTGCACGTGAATCCGGTGCGCGATCTTGTTATCTAGGAGCAAAGACGACCGGGTGTTATGGCGATTTCATTCCGGGCGGACAAAAGGATCATCTCTACAAAAGGGGCTGAACAGAAATGAATGACGCCCAGCAGCGGGAAGCAGCCCGCCAGTTTTTCTACAGATGGAACGGCAAAGGCCGCGAGGATGAGGATGCCCGCTCCTACTGGATCGAGATCCTGCAAAACATCCTTGGCGTGGAAAACGTCACGGAGCGTGTTGATTTTGAGAAAAAGGTCGTCGGCCCGGACGGAAACACGAAACGGATCGATGTCTACATTCCGGAAACGCATGTGCTGATCGAACAGAAATCTCTCGGAATCGCGCTGGATAAGCCGCAGGCCGGACACGACGGCATGACGCCCTATGAGCAGGCGAAAATGTATGATAACGGGCTGCCTTTTGACGAAAAGGCCCGGTGGATTGTGACATCAAATTTTGCGGAAATCTGGATTTACGACATGAATCAGCGTAAACCTGATCCAATCAAACTATCACTATCGGAACTTCAAGCAAAATACCATATGCTCGATTTCTTGGTTAATCAGGAAACAAAAAAAATCACAGAAGAAATGCAGCTTTCTTTACAGGCCGGAGAGCTTGTGGGAAAGATTTATGATGCCTTTTTGAAACAATACAAGAATCCCGACGATCCAGAAACGCTGAAATCGCTGAATAAGCTCTGTGTTCGGATTGTTTTTTGCCTATATGCGGAAGATGCCGCTGTTTTCGGCAAAAAAGGAATGTTCCATGACTATATAGCGCAATTCGATTCCAAAGGCGCAAGGAAGGCGCTGCGAGATTTGTTTCATGTACTCGATCAGAAGCCTGAAGACCGCGATCCCTACCTGGCTGATGATGATCCCCGCCTTGCAGCGTTCCCCTATGTGAACGGGGGCTTATTTTCCGATGAAAACATAGAGATTCCTCCATTCACAGAGGAAATCATGGATTTGATTCTGCGCAAAGCCAGCGATGATTTTGATTGGAGCGGGATCAGTCCCACCATTTTCGGTGCTGTATTTGAAAGCACCTTGAACCCAGAAACAAGGCGCAGCGGTGGTATGCA
>JAFPZV010000069.1 GCA_017417085.1 Deltaproteobacteria bacterium
GATGAAGATCCCAGGGCTTTTCTCCGCGCCCTGCGCACTGCGGCAAAAGCACGCGGCATGATAGAACTAGCCGAAAAAGCGGATATGCCGCGTGAAAGCCTGTACCGTGCGCTTTCCGAAAACGGCACCCCCAACTATATGACCCTGCGCAAGATAGTCGCCGCGCTTGGAATGCGCGTGACCTTCTCCCCAGTAAAGAAAGCCGCGCCCCTTTAGCCAATATCAGGGCCGATCGCCGTTTCTGCGGTCAGCTGGACGCCTTTTTCGTAACGCCGCGAAAATGCTCCAGAGAGTAATAAGCTGTCACGGCATCTGCGCTTCCGCTGCGCTTGACGCTTCGCCGGTCCCGGACACGCCTTTCCAGATCATGTTTCCACCCGCCGCCCAAAGAATCCAGGATCTCCGGCCCGCCGTATCCCCTTCGCTGCATGGCCGCAAAAAACGGCGATATCCTGGCAACGGCCCTTACTCCGTATCGCAGAGGCACATCAAGTTGTATGTTGAAAAATCAAGAAAGAAAAAGATAAGGCAGGATAGACAAGAACACAAAAGCAAAGAAAACCAAGGGCTTATGCATGAAAAAATTGCATAAGCCCTTGATAATGGAGAATTAGTCTATTCCAAAATCACCACCAGATCGCCCTGCTGCAACTGCGCGCCCTCCTTGTGGAGAATATCACGCACCACGCCGGCAATCGGCGTCTTGACGTTTGTCTCCATCTTCATCGCCTCGGTGACCAGCAGCGTATCTTCGGCCTCAACCTTGTCGCCGACATCAACGAAGAGCTTGCAGATCCGGCCCGGCATCGGCGCGCCGATCTGGCGGGCGTCACTGGGATCCGCCTTGCGGTTTTCCACCTGTTCCACCTCGATGGACAGATCCCGCACCACCAGCTGGCGCGGTTCGCCGTTCAGCTCGAAGTAGATGGTACGCACGCCGCCTTCCTCGATGCGCCCCACCGCCATGAGCTTGACCACCAGATCCTTGCCCTCTTCCACCGTCACGGTGGCTTCGTCCATGATATCCAGACCGTAGAAGAAAAGCGGGGTGGACATGACCGAGGTATCCAGATAGTTCTGGCGGTGGCGGTCAAAGTCCTCGAAGACTCTCGGATACATCAGCCACGACATGTGATCCAGCTCGCTGACCTTATGGCCCAGTTTCTTTTCCAGAGCGGCCTTGCTCGCGGCAAAGTCGACCGGCTCCAACAACTCGCCGGGACGATGCGTAATCGGCTTTTCGCCCTTCAGGACGATCTCCTGCAGTTTCTTCGGGAAACCGCCGTAGGGCTGGCCAATCATCCCGCGGAAGAACTCCACCACGCCATGGGGCAGATCGATTTCGCTGCCGCGTTCGTAGATGTCTTCCGGCGTCAGGTTGTTCTTCACCATGAAGATCGCCATGTCGCCGACAATCTTGGAGACCGGCGTCACCTTGATGACATCTCCGAACATGTCGTTGACCCGGCGGTACATCCGCTTGCACTCCTCCCACTTGTCGCCCAGACCCATGCCTTCCACCTGAGGCCGGTAGTTGGAGTACTGCCCGCCGGGAATTTCATGCTCGTAGACCTGCGCGGTACCGCTGCGCAGTTCCGATTCGAAAGGCGCGTAGTAGGTGCGCACCGTCTCCCAGTAGTTGGCTATCTGCTGCAGGCCATCGCGATCGAGGCCGGGATCGCGCTCGGTGTTGTTCAGCGCGGCCAGCAGCGCGTTGAGACTGGGCTGCGCGGTCAGGCCGGAAAGCGACGAAATGGCGGCATCCACCGAATCGACGCCGGCGCGGCTGGCCATCATCAGCGTTGCGACTCCGGCACTGGAAGTGTCATGCGTATGCAGCGAAATCGGGATGGAGATCTCCTCCTTGAGCGCCCGAATGAGTTTTTCCGCCGCGAAAGGCTTGAGCAGGCCTGCCATATCCTTGATGTTGAGGATGTGGGCGCCCATCCGTTCCAGTTCCTTGCCGAGATCGACATAGTACTTGAGCGGATACTTGTCGCGCTTGGGATCGAGGATGTCGCCCGTGTAGCACATGGAGGCTTCCAGCACGCCGCCATGCTTGAGCACCGCCTCCATCGCCGGACGCAGGCCGGTCGTCCAGTTGAGCGCGTCGAATACCCGGAAGATATCGATGCCGTTTTCCGCCGAAAGCTGTACGAAGCGGTCAATCACGTTGTCGGGATAGTTGGCGTAACCGACCGCGTTGGGACCGCGCAGCAGCATCTGGAAAAGAACATTGGGGATCTTCCTGCGCAGTTTCTGCAGGCGTTCCCACGGGCACTCGTTCAGGAAACGCATGGCGACATCGAAGGTAGCGCCGCCCCAGCACTCCAGCGAATAGAGGTTGCTGCCGATGCGTGCCGTGGCATCGGCGATACGCAGCAGATCGTAGCTGCGGATGCGGGTCGCCAGCAGCGACTGGTGCGCGTCACGCATGGTGGTGTCGCAGATAAGCAGCCTCTTCTGCTCCAGCATCCAGTCGGCCAGCCCCTTGGGGCCGCGTTCCAGAAGGATGTCGCGGGTTCCCTTGGGAAGAGGCTCACCATAGCGGATGTCCGGCATCTCCGGCTCGCGCAGTTCCTTGAAATGCAGGGGTTTTTTGATTCCCGGATAACCGTTGACCACGGTATGCCCGATAAAGGAAAGCATCTTGGTGGAACGGTCGCGGCGCGGCGCGATGTTGAACAGCTCCGGATGCTGATCAAGGAAGGCCGTGGTGCAGACGCCGTTCAGGAAATCGGGATGGTTGATAACGTTGCGCAGGAAACCGATGTTGGTTTTGACACCACGCACCCGGAACTCGATGAGTACCCGGTTCATATGGGCAGCTGCCTCACGGAAGTTCAGGCCGTAGGTGGAAACCTTCACCAGCAGGGAATCGTAGTAGGGCGTAATCCGCGCGCCGGCATAGGCATTGCCGGCATCCAGGCGCACACCCGGCCCGGAACCGGAACGGTAGGATTCGATGGTGCCGAAGTTGGGGGAGAAGTTGTTCTCCGGATCCTCGGTGCTGATACGGCACTGGATCGCGTTGCCACGCAGGGAAATGTCGCTCTGCTGCTTAATGCCGATTTCCGGATCGGAGAGCCGGTGGCCTTCGGCGACCCGGATCTGAATCTCCACCAGGTTACGCCCCGTGATCAGCTCGGTTACCGTATGCTCCACCTGAATGCGGGGATTGGTCTCGATGAAGTAGAAGTTGTGATCCTTGTCCAGCAGGAACTCCACCGTGCCCGCGTTGATGTAGTTGACCGCCTTCGCGATCTTCAGGGCGTTTTCACACAGGAGCTGGCGTTTCTCCGGAGCAAGGTAGAAGGCCGGCGCGATTTCGATGACCTTCTGGTGGCGGCGCTGCACCGAGCAGTCGCGCTCGAAGAAGTGCACGACATTCCCGTGCTTGTCGCCCATGATCTGGACTTCCACATGCTTGGGCCCCTCGATGTACTTCTCTAGAAAGACCGCCGGATTGCCGAAAGCCGCGCGCGCCTCCGACGCCGCGCTTTGCAGACCTTCCAGAAGTTCCTTGCGGTTGCGCACCACCCGCATGCCGCGTCCGCCGCCGCCGGCGCTGGCCTTGATGATGATGGGATAACCGCACTGGTTGGCAAAGATCAGGGCCTCCTCTTCGGAAGTCACCGGTTCGGGCGTACCGGGCACGATCGGCACTCCGACGCTGGCAGCCACCTTGCGGGCTGCCACCTTGTCGCCCAGGCGGCGCTGGATATCCGCGTTGGGGCCGATAAAGGCGATGCCGGCCCGTTCGCAGGCCTCGGCAAACTCGGCGTTTTCCGACAGAAAACCATACCCGGGATGGATGGCGTCCACACCCTTCTTGAGCGCCAGGTCAATGATTTCGTCAATGCCCAGATAGGCCTCAATGGCGCCCTTGCCGCGCCCCACCTGGTAGGCTTCATCCGCCTTGTAGCGGTGCAGCGAGATTTTATCCTCCTCCGAATAGATAGCCAGGGTGTTGATGCCCAGCGCCGTGCAGGCGCGAAAGATTCGTATCGCGATCTCGCCCCGGTTGGCTGCCATGATTTTTTTGAATTTTCTAATCTCCATCCTCTCCCTCTCTGTAAAAAACTTTGCCATAGACCGGCAATTGCCTGATAAATAAAGCCGCTTCCGCTTTTCACGATGCGGGCACGGGCTGTCCCCGTAAAAAATAAATTTTACCAAGGGATGGAAACTTTTATTGAATCAAAGCTTGGAGCTTCATGTCAACAAAAAGTGGGAGCTTCCCTTATGCAGCAGCGGCCTTGAAAGCCGCCGCCGGTTGATGGTATCTAAAGACAGATTAATCTATCACCAAACAAATTCAAGAGGTTGAAATGAACATTACCCAGGAAACCGTCACCCACGTGGCCAATCTCGCCCGTCTGTCGCTTGCGCCGGAGGAAATCGCAACACTTGCCGCGGAAATGGGCAGCATGCTTGCCTATGTTGACAAACTCAACGAACTGGACACGGAAGGCATCGTTCCTACCGCTCATGCGGTCCCGCTGGAAAATGCCTTCCGAACCGATACAACCCGTCCCTCGCCGGGCGTGGAGAAGGCCCTGCAAAACGCGCCCGCCGCTTCCGACGGCTGCTTTGTGGTGCCCAAGGTTATTGAGTAGGGGCAACATCCCCCCATCCCCACCCCTTCCCCCCTAAAGGAGGGAAGGGTGTTATATTGGAGCTTGGAAAAGAGGGAAAAAACGCACGATAGTTGCCCTCCCTCCGCTTGCGGGGGGGCTTTTTCAAGGGCATGGGAACGAAGTCCGATGCCCGCAGAAAAATGCAGTTAGGGAGGGAAACGATTGAAATGCCTCTTGTTCCCCCCATCCCCGTCCCTTCCCCCCTAAAGGAGGGAAGGGTGCTTATATTGGAGCTTGGGAAAGAGGGAAAAAACGCACGATAGTTTCCCTTCCTCCGCTTGCGGGGGGAGGACGATGTGATTGAGCAAAGTATTTTTTGACTTTTACGTTTTTTTGAAGGGACAACCATGAAACTGACCGATTTGACCATTCACGGGATGCGTGAACTGCTGGACCGCGGCGAAACCACGGCCCGCGAGTTGACGGATGCGTTTTTGAACCGCATTGAGACCGTCGATTCCCGTATCAACAGCTATATCCGGGTGACCGCGGAACAGGCACGGGAAGCGGCAGAACGCGCCGACCAGCGCATCCAGGCCGGAAAGGCCGCGCCTTTGACCGGCATTCCACTGGCGCTCAAGGACATCTTCGTCACCGAGGGGATTGAAACCACCTGTGCCTCAAAGATCCTTTCGGGTTTCGTGCCGCCCTACAACGGCACCGCCGTTGCCAAACTGCTTGAGCAGGATGCGGTCATTCTGGGCAAGCTCAACATGGACGAGTTCGCGATGGGCAGTTCCAGCGAAAACAGCGCCTACGGCCCGGTGCACAACCCCTGGGATACCACACGCATCGCCGGCGGTTCCTCCGGCGGTTCGGCCGCCTGCGTGGCCGCCTGCCTTGCGGCCGGAACCCTGGGGACCGATACCGGCGGTTCCATCCGGCAGCCGGCATCCCACTGCGGCGTGGTGGGCATCAAGCCGACCTACGGGCGCGTTTCGCGCTACGGCGTCATTGCCTACGCCTCCTCGCTCGATCAGGTCGGGCCGCTGGCGCACAACGTGGAAGACTGCGCCCTGCTTCTGCAGGCGGTGGCCGGCTACGATCCGCACGACTCGACTTCGGTGAACTGCCCGGTTCCCGACTACCTTGCCACCCTGCGCGAGGGCGTCGCAGGCCTTCGCATCGGCCTGCCGCGCGAATACTTCATCGAGGGGCTGGATCCATGCGTCAAAAACGCCATCGAAAACGCGGTGGCAACTTTCCGCGAACTGGGCGCGGAAATCGTTGATATTTCGCTGCCCCACATCGATTACGCAGTTGCCTGCTACTACCTCATCGCCACCGCCGAAGCCTCCAGCAATCTGGCGCGCTACGACGGCGTCCGTTTCGGCCTGCGGCAGGACAACGGCAGCGGTCTCATCGACATGTACCGCGCCAGCCGCGCCGCGGGCTTTGGCACGGAAGTCAAGCGCCGCATCATGCTCGGCACCTTCGCCCTCTCCTCCGGCTACTACGACGCCTACTATCTGAAGGCCCAGAAGGTCCGTACGCTGATCCGCAACGACTTCGCGGAGGCCTTCAAACAGGTGGACATCGTGCTGGCGCCGGTCGCGCCGACTCCGGCCTTTGCTCTGGGTGAAAAGGCGGGGGATCCCCTGCAGATGTATCTCTCCGACATCTTCACCATCTCCGTCAATCTGGCTGGCACCTGCGGCTTAAGTATCCCCTGCGGTTTTTCGGCCCAGAAGCTGCCCATCGGCGTGCAGCTGATTGGCAAGCCCTTTGACGAAGCCACCATCCTGCGCGCGGCGCAGGCCTTTGAATCCGCGACGGACTTCTGCACCTCCGCGCCCGTCTGAAAAGAGGAAACCACCGGCCTTTTGAAAACAAGGATGTACATGATATGAAATACGAAGCTGTTATTGGACTGGAAGTGCATACCCAGCTTTCCACCAACACCAAGATCTTCTGCGGCTGCTCCACCGCCTTCGGCGCGCCGCCCAACACCCACACCTGCCCGGTCTGTCTGGGCCTGCCCGGCGCCCTGCCGGTTTTAAACCGCACCGTCGTGGAGTACGCCATCCGGCTGGGCCTGGTCACCCACTGCGAGATCGCGCCGCGCTCCATCTTCGCCCGTAAAAATTATTTCTATCCGGATCTTCCCAAGGGCTACCAGATCTCCCAGTACGAACTGCCGATCTGCGCCCATGGCCATCTGGAGATCGCAACGGAGGACGGCGGCGCCAAAACCATCGGCATCACCCGCATCCACATGGAAGAGGACGCGGGCAAGTTGATCCACCCGGGGCATGGCGCCCCCCATTCGCTGGTCGATCTCAACCGCGCCTGCACACCGCTTCTGGAGATCGTCTCCGAACCGGACATGCGCAGCGCCGACGAGGCTGTGGCCTATCTGCGCAAACTCCACCAGACCGTGGTCTACCTGGGGATCTGCGACGGCAACATGGAGGAAGGCTCATTCCGCTGCGACGCCAACGTTTCTGTGCGCCCCGTGGGACAAAAGGAATTCGGTACCCGGGCCGAGCTCAAGAACATCAACTCGTTCCGCTTTGTCAAGCAGGCCATTGAATACGAGATCGACCGCCAGATCGATCTCATCGAAAGTGGCGGCACTGTGGTGCAGGAGACCCGCCTCTTCGACAGCGCCACCGGCGAGACGCGCTCCATGCGCGGCAAGGAGGAGGCACATGACTACCGCTACTTCCCCGATCCGGATCTGGTGCCGGTCGTCATTGAAGACGGCTGGATAGAGGAAATCCGCGCCACCCTGCCGGAACTGCCGGAGGCCAAAATCGCACGCTTTACGGAGGACCTGCACCTGCCGCGGCAGGATGCCGAGGTGCTGGCCGCCGAACGCGCCCTGGCCGACTACTTCGAGGCCTGCGTGGCCGTTCACAACAACCCGAAAGGCTGCGCCAACTGGATTATGGTGGAAGTCATCCGCGCGCTCAACGAGGGCGGCATCACCATCGAACAGTGCCCGCTGCCGCCCGAACGCCTGGCGGAACTGGTGCGCCGCATCGACGATAACACCATCTCCGGGAAAATCGCCAAAACGGTCTTCCAGGAAATGTGGCAGAGCGGCCAGAGCGCCGACGAGATCATCGCCGCGCGCGGCCTGCGGCAGGTCACCGACACCGGCGCCATCGAAAAGATCGTTGACGACATCATCGCCGCCAATCCCGGCCAGGTGGAGCAGTTCCGTGCCGGCAAGGAGAAACTGCTGGGATTCTTCGTCGGCCAGATCATGAAGGCCAGCAAGGGCAAAGCCAATCCCCAGGCGGTCAACGACATCCTGATGAAGAAACTCAAAGGTTGACAAACGTTTTCCGGGAGAGAGCCGTTTCCCCGGCTCTCTCCTCAAAAGCATCCTCCTTCAGCGCTTCCGCTGGGCCAGATGGCGCAGCTGCACATTCTGCAGGGCGTTAAGCAGGCTTTCGTTGATGTAGGGAATCTCACCTTTAAGCTGCGCCAGCAGTTCCTTGACGCGCTGACGCTTCTGATCCTCCACTTTCGCCGGGCAGGCCGCTTCAAAGGGCGTAATGCCCGCCTCGCGGACAAAGCGCCGGATCAGTTCCTCCTCCACATAGAAGAACGGACGAATGACGGTCTGCCGGCCGTTGTCGGCCAGCATGCAGGGACTCATGGCCGCCAGGGTTCCCGAATAGAACTGGTTGAGCAGCAGCGTCTCGATGAAGTCGTCACGGTGATGGCCCAGGGCAATTTTGTTGCAGCCGTGTTCCCAGGCCGAGGTATAGAGCACGCCGCGCCGCAGCCGCGCGCAAAACGAGCAGGGGCCCGTTCCCGGACGCAGTTTTTCAGAAAGCACCTGGTTGATGGCGGTGTGTTCCACATGCGCCGTCAGGCCGCGCTCACGCAGAAATGCGGCAACGGCATCCGACGGAAATCCGGCGAAGCCCGGATCGATGATGATGGGCAGCAGTTCATAGGAGACAGGAGCGCGGCGGCGCAGTTCGGCCAGTACCAGAGCCAAAGTCAGCGAATCTTTCCCACCGGAGACACCAACCGCGATCCGGTCGCCCCCGGCGATCATCGCAAAATCGCCCGCCGCCTTGCCGGCCAGCCGCCGAATCTGATCAAAAGCCGATTTGGGCATTTTTTCTCCGTTTCCTTTCTCAAAACCGATCTGCTACACTTTCAAAAGGAAGTGCAGCCTTATCGGGATGCATACCTGAAGCGTCCCATTCTTTCCCCTCTTTTCAGAAAGGATTGGCCAGCATGAACACTATACTGCGAAAACATCCTCTTCTCTGCACAATTCTGACAATCAGCCTGCTTGTTCTTTCGGCCTGTGCCCAACCACGCAAGGCCCGTTTTCTGGCCGATTTTGATCCGGCGGCGCTCACCACCATCGCGTTGCTGCCCGTAACGTACAACGCCGACTGCGATCAGCCGCCCAACTTCGATCTCGGCCGCGCAATCCGCCAAAGCGCCCGAAAAGAGCTGCAGAACAAGGGATACCAGGTACTGTTCGTGGGAAAACATTACGGCGGCATTGCGCCCTTCC
>JAFPZV010000070.1 GCA_017417085.1 Deltaproteobacteria bacterium
GAATGAAGTGATCCGGCACACCCAGGCACAAGGTTGGAACAAGCACGCCATCCCGCGCCAACAGTTCCAAAATCGCGCCACCCACTCCGCCAATCACGCTGTTTTCTTCCAGGGTGACGACCCGCGAACAGGCTCGCGCCATTTTCAAAACAAGTTCCTCATCCAACGGTTTGACAAAACGCACATCCACCACCGCCAAACTGATTTTTCCCTCAAGCTGCGCGGCAGCCTCCAGAGCGGCGGCTACCGTGGAACCAGCGGCAAAGATCACCGCATCCTTCCCATCGGCCAGAAGCTCGCCGCGTCCGATCTCCAACGCTTCGGGCTCTTCGCTTAAAGGAACCCCCAGGCCCTTCCCCCGCGGATAACGGAAGGCAAAAGGCCCGTTGTGCTGCAGCGCCGTCACCAGAGCCCGCTGCAACTGCGCCTCATCACGGGGCGCCATAACAACCATATCCGGCATCGAACGCAGATAGGAGAGATCGAACACGCCATGGTGCGTGGGGCCATCGGCACCGACCAGACCGCCCCGATCCAGCGCGAAGGTCACCGGCAAACGCTGGAGGCAGACATCCTGCATCAGGTTGTCGTAGGCACGCTGCAAAAAGGTGGAGTAGATGGCGACCACCGGCCGCATCCCCTGGCTGGCCATCCCGGCGGCAAAAGTGACGGCCTGCTGCTCGGCGATGCCTACATCGAAAAAACGCTGGGGAAACACCTTCTGGAATTCTTTCAAACCCGTTCCGTCCGCCATGGCGGCGGTAATCGCCACCACGCGATCATCGCGCCGTGCCTGTTGTATCAAGGTTCGTCCGAAAACCGAGGTGTAGGTCGGCGGTATTGGCTCTCCCGGCTTTCCTGATTTCACCTGCCCGGTCTTCACATCGAAGGGGCCCACGCCGTGAAACAGCGAAGGATTTTCTTCGGCGGGCGGATAACCACAGCCTTTCTTTGTGGCGACATGCACCAGCATCGGTCCGCTCATCCGTGAGACATTGGCGAAGGTGTCCAGCAGCTCGTCCAGGTTGTGACCATCGAGCAGGCCGACATAGTTAAAGCCCAGAGCTTCAAAGAACATGCCCGGCGTCAAAAAGCCCTTCAGGGAATTTTCGGTGCGGCGCGCCAGATTTACCAAATCGTTGCCTATGACCGGGATGGTGCGCAGAAAGTTCTCTCCCTCCTTCTTCAGGCGCACCACAAAACGGGAGGTCAGCTTGCGGCTCAAAAAAGAGGAAATCGCACCGACATTGGGAGAAATGGACATTTCGTTGTCGTTGAGGACAACGATCAGATCACGCCCCACATTGCCGGCATGGTTCAGGCCCTCCAGAGCCAGCCCCCCGGACAGCGCGCCATCGCCAATGACCGCGACAATCTTCTCCTTGCCTCCGCGGCAGTCCCGCGCCACCGCCATACCCAATGCTGCGGCAATGGAGGTGCCGGAATGTCCCACGTCAAAGCAATCGTATTCACTTTCGTCGCGTTTGGGAAAGCCGCTGATCCCCTGCCACTGTCTCAAGGTGCCAAACTGTTCCCGGCGGCCGGTGAGAATCTTGTGCGCATAACTCTGATGGCCGACATCCCAGACGATCTTGTCCACCGGCGTGTTGAAGACCCGGTGCAGAGCCAACGTCAGTTCCACTACCCCCAGTGAACTGGCCAGATGGCCGCCAGTCTTCGACACCACATCAAGAATCATGGCGCGGATCTCCCGGGCCAGCACGGGAAGTTCCTCGCGCGCCAGTCCCCTGACATCCAGCGGTGACTGTATCCGTTCCAGAAGTCCTGTCATGGCCTGTCCTCTAGGAAGTCCGCTTCACCACGTAGTCCGCTATCAGGCGCAGGGCTTCCGCCTCTTCCCCAAAGCTCTCCAGAGCGGCAATCGACTCGTCGCGCAAAAGTGCCGCGCGCTTCCTGGCTTCCTCCAGTCCAAACAGCGCCGGATAGGTCGCCTTGCCGTGGGTCGCATCGACTCCGGTCTTCTTGCCCAATTCCTTTTCGTCGCCCACTACATCCAGAATATCGTCCGCCACCTGGAAGGCCAGTCCCACCGCTTCGCCGTAACGGGTCATATCCGAAAAAGCGCGTTCATTCGCGCCGCCGATGAGCGCGCCGGCCTGCAAGGAAGCCAAAATGAGCGCACCAGTCTTGTGGGTATGCAGATAGTGCAGAACTTCGGGTGTAATCTTTTTGCCCTCGGATTCAATATCCACCGCCTGACCGCCCACCATGCCCCGGGAACCGGCAGCGGAAGCAATAATATGCGTTACCTGGAGCACCCGTTCAGCCGGCACATCCGCAAAGACCCCCGGCGCGGAAAGCAGCACAAATGCCTCGGTCAGCAACGCATCGCCAGCCAAAATCGCCATCGCCTCGCCGAACACCTTATGGCAGGTCAAGCGTCCGCGCCGATAGTCATCGTCGTCCATCGCGGGCAAATCGTCGTGAATGAGCGAATAGGTATGAATCATCTCCATGGCGCAGGCTGCGGGAATGACCGCTTCCGCCTGTCCTCCCACCGCCTCGCAGGCCGCCATCATCAGCACCGGCCGGATACGCTTGCCGCCCGCCATGACGCTGTAGCGCATCGCCTTGTGCAAGGTGGCGGGTTCCTCATTTTCCGCAGGCAGGTACTCGTCCAGCGCCTGATTGATCCTCGCTGCCCGTTCTTTCAAATATGCCTTCAAATCAATCATTCCTCGTTCTCCTCCAGATGAAACGGTTGCACCTGCATCTCTTCCTTTCCATCGCCCTTGTTGACCAGAACCTCCACCCGGTTCTCCGCCTCCTGCAGAATCTGGCGGCAAACCGCCAGCCGCTCGACCCCGCGCTCAAACCAGCGCAGCGTTTCATCCAGCTTCAGGTCGCTGCGGCCAAGATTCTCCACCGCCTTTTCCAGATCCGCCAATGCCTTTTCAAAGGTTTCTTTCGCCATATCACCTCAGTTTTCTTGTTTGCCCGTATCGGAGACGTCATGACACTTCACCGCTTCGGTGACCACACGAGCTTCGCCATCCACAAAGCGGATCACCAGCCGCTCTCCTTCGGAAAGCTGTTCCACGGAACGAACCGGGGCACCTTTCGGAAAGCGCGTCACCACCGCGAAACCGCGCGCAAGCGTCCCCAGCGGGGAAAGCGCCTCCAACTGCCCGGAAAGCGCGGCCAGCTGCGCCTCCCGCCCGGCAAAAGCCTGCCGAAGCCGTGTTATCAGCAACGTTTCCAGATTAGCACAGCGTTGTTGATACCACCGCAACTTTTCAACCGGCGCGTTCAGTGCCCGCGTTAAAGCCGCCAGCCGTTCACGTCCCCGATGAAGAGCGTGACGCACCCTTGACGCCAGTTCCAGTCCCAGAACATCCAGATGGGCCTCCAGCTCCAAACGGCTCTTTGTCACCAGTTCAGCCGCGGCGCTGGGTGTCGCCGCCCGCAGATCCGCAGCCAAATCCGAGATGGTCACATCCGTTTCATGTCCCACGGCGGAGATCACCGGGATGGCGGAAGCCACTATCGCCCGCGCGACCTTCTCCTCGTTAAAGGGCCAGAGATCCTCCAGTGAACCGCCGCCGCGTCCGATGATGATAACATCCGCAGAAGCATCCCGGTTCAGGGCCCCCAGCGCTGCGACCAGATCGTCCGCCGCTTCGTCTCCCTGCACCCGCGCCGGCGCCAGCAGGACCCGAAGTCCTGCGCCTCGCCGCGACAAAACTTTAAGGATATCACGAATCGCGGCACCGGTTGGCGACGTAACCACCCCCACCACTCGCGGAAGCGCGGGCAGGGGCCGTTTGCGTGATTCGGCGAACAGTCCTTCCGCCGCAAGACGATCCCGCAGCTGGCAAAATGCCTGATGCAGATTGCCCACACCGCAGATCTCCATCTTCTCCGCCACCATTTGCAGCTCGCCGCGCTGCGGATAGACGGAAACGCGCCCGCCGCACAGGACCCGCATGCCGTCCTGCGGCACAAAGGGCAAGGCACGATTGTAGGGACGAAACATCACCACACGCAATGCGGCACGTTCATCCTTAAGCACAAAGTAGTAATGTCCGGAAACCGGCGCGGAAAAGTTGGAGATCTCGCCTTCCACCCAGACCTCCCAGAAATTTTCCTCCAGCACCTCCTGAAGCAACCCGACCAGCTGGGACACCCTCAATACCAAAGGTTTGCTTTCCGCCCTGTCCATCCGCACCAGATCGTCCATAGCCCAAATCCTATTTGTCCAGAAGCAGCCGCACCGGCACAAGCTCGACGCCACGTGCCCTGAAACGGGGCGCCGCCTGCCGCAACGCGGCCAGTGTCTCCGGATAGGGATGGCAAATTGCTACTGCCGAGCCCTGTTTTCCAGCCTTCGCAAGCAAGGCGTCAATTTGCCCGAGAATCTTCCCCACCTGACGCTCATTGTCCAGAAAAACATCCCGCCCGGCCGACGCTACGCCCAGATTGCGGGCGGTTCGGTATCCCACCGAAGCCCCGGAGGTCCGGCTGTCCACAAAAAACAGTCCGTGCCTGCGCAGTTCCTCAAGCACCAGCGCCATCCGCCGCCCATCCGCGGTAAAACGCGAACCCATGTGATTGTTGACCCCCACCGCTCCTGGCACCCTCTGCAGATGCCAACGCAGCCGCGCCAAATTTTCCTGATCGGAGATATCGGTTCTCAAGGCCCGTGCGCCCGGATTGGCCTTTCCCAACGGCTGCATCGGCACATGCACAAGGATCTCGCGCCCTCTTTGACGGGCCAGCCGGGCCGTCCATTCCGCGTGATCCTCGTCGGGAATGATGGCCAGCGTCACTGGCAAAGGCAGTTCCATCACGGTTTGGGCTACCTCACGGCTGTGTCCCATGTCATCCATGATAACCGCCGCCAGAGGTTTTCCAGCAAGATTTTTCCCAAAAGGAGAGGCTGGGGGAAGAAAAAACACCAAAAAAGACATCCCTGCCTGCGAGCTGGTCACTTCAAGCGCCCGAGGAGCGTGCTGAATGCGCAAACGGACATCGGGTGTCTCCTTTTGCAGACGGCGTCTAAGACCTTTTATCCACGCCCTGGAAGGGAAATCCGCATACACGCGGATCAGTTCCTGCCGGCCCGGATGCTGCTCTTCAGGCGGCGGAGTCTCTTCCGGAAAGGTCACGCCGGCCCACGCGGCAAGCGCCGCATGAAGCTCCCTGCGCAGCTTCTCTGCGGTTTGTGCGGCGGCAGGCAACGGTATCTGGCGGGGAGAAGCTGCCGGCGGCATCGGTGGCATCGGCAAAACGGCAGGCAGTGATGAAGGCTGCGGGCGCAGGGGAGACTGGGAGGCAAGCTGACGGGAACGCGCCGTTTGTCCCCACCACCAGGAAAGTGCCAGCAATCCTGAAAGCACGGCCAGCCAAAACAGCAGCTTCAGCAGGGTGGAACGTTCACGGCGATACCACGGCACTTTTTTCGATTTGGAACGGGCTGCCCTTTTTCTCCGTAAAACCTTACGATGCAAAACCAGCCCCCATTTCTCCCGCTTTTCTCAAAATACGCCAGCTTTTCAGTACATTAAGCGCCTGGAGCAGCTGATAATCATCCGAAATGGCGGCATCACCGGAAAAGCTGTTTGGCTCCCTCTTTTCGTCTGGCACTTCCAGATGACGCTCCAGATCCGCTTCACGAAAGGCCGGAGACGTTTCGGCATGCACCCGCAGCGGCGGCGTCACGATGTCGGGGACAATGCCACGC
>JAFPZV010000071.1 GCA_017417085.1 Deltaproteobacteria bacterium
AATACGCTGGGGCTCTTCGAACGCGAAATTGCCGCCATCGCCGAAATAGTGCACGAACGCGGAGGACTGGTCTACTGTGACGGCGCCAACCTCAACGCGCTGCTGGGTATTGCCCGTCCCGGCGACATGGGCGTGGATGTCATGCACTTCAACCTGCACAAGACCTTCGCCACCCCGCACGGCGGGGGCGGCCCAGGATCCGGACCGGTCGGCGTCTCCGAACGTCTGGAGCCCTTCCTGCCGGTTCCCCGCATCCGCCGCACCCCGGACAACCGCTACGTACTGGACGACAAGGCTCCGGAAAGCATCGGACGGGTCCGCGCCTTTTACGGCAACTTCTCCATCATGGTGCGCGCCTATGTGTACCTGCGCCTGCTGGGCGCTCAAGGCCTGAAAAACGTTTCGGAAATGGCGGTGCTCAACGCCAACTACATCCGGGCGCGGCTGGAACCGGGCTACGCCATCGCCCGTAAAGGCCGCTCGTTGCACGAAGTGGTCTTTTCCGACGAGGGCTTCCCGGATGGGTGCCATACGCTGGATATCGCCAAGCGGCTCATCGACCTGGGTTTTCATCCGCCAACGGTCTACTTCCCGCTGATCGTCAAGGGCGCACTCATGATTGAGCCGACCGAGACCGAGAGCAAGGAAAGCCTCGACGAGTTCTGCGACGCGCTGTTGCAGATAGCGGAAGAGGCGCGCAGGGATCCGGAGCTTCTGCACGAAGCGCCGCAGCACACGCCGGTGCGCCGTCTGGATGAAGTTCAGGCCGCGCGCAAGCCGGTGCTGAAGGCCTGAAGCGGCACTTTAATCTTCCTGAAAAACATTTGCGGGAGAGTTCCTCAAAACTCTCCCGCTTTCTTTTTTTCAATCTTTTTCCATTCTGTATCCCGATTATTTCAGGAAATTTTCAGTATTCGCGGAAAAAGTCCTCCACTGCCTGGAGAACATCATGAGGACTGTCCAGGCGGTTGACCAGTGCGCGAAACTGGCTGGCGCCGTTCATGCCGCGGGAATACCAGCTCAGATGCTTGCGCATCTGGACAACCGCGCGGCTTTCGCCGACGTTTTCCCGCTGCAGCTTATAGTGCAGCAGCACCGCCGCGCGCCGCTCGGAAAGCGTGGGCGGCAAACCTTCCCCGCCCGCTTTTCTTTCGGCAAGCTGGCGGAAAATCCAGGGCGCCCCCAGAGCACCGCGCGCCAGCATTACCGCGTCACAGCCGGTTTCGGAAAGCATCCTCATGGCATCGTCCGCCGTAAAGAGATCGCCGCTGCCGATCACCGGAATGGAAAGAATTTCCTTGAGACGGCGCAGCTGCGACCAGTCGGCGGTCCCGTCAAAGCCCTGCGCACGGGTACGCGGATGCAGCGTCACCGCATCGGCGCCGGCCCTCGCCGCGCGTATCGCGACTTCCTCATAGTTGATGGAAGCGGCATCCCAGCCCGAACGGATCTTGACCGTCAATGGAATGGTAATTGCCTCACGCACCGCAGCGACAATCGCCTCCAGACGCTGCGGATCGCGCAGAAGCGCCGCACCGGCGCCGCCGCGCAAAACCTTGGGAGCCGGGCAACCGAAGTTGAGATCGACAAGGGAACACAGCGGAGCAACCTGCCGCGCCGCCTCAGCCATCATATCGGGCTCCGCTCCAAAAAGCTGAATGGCCAGCGGCCGTTCTTCCCCGTGCGAGCGCAGCATCTCGCAGGTCTGGCGGTTGCCATGGACAAGGCCATTGGCGCTTATCATCTCACTGAACACCAGCGCCGCTCCCGCCCGGCGCATAATCCGGCGGTAGGGCGAATCGCTGATGCCGGCCAGCGGCGCCAGCAAAAAGGGGCTTTCCAACTGCAGGGTACCAATATGCATGGGCTACATTTCACGCCGCGACTGGTTTTCAAAACGGGTATAGGACCCCAGGAAAGTCAGATGGACGGTTCCGATCGGACCGTTACGCTGTTTGCCGACAATAATTTCGGCATCGTTTTCATGCCCCTTGGTGCAGACCTTGTTGTGATCGCGGCAATCCTCGCAGTAGACCGCGTCACGATAGACAAACATGATGACATCGGCGTCCTGCTCAATCGCGCCGGATTCCCGCAGATCCGACAGCATGGGGCGCTTGTCGTTGCGGCTTTCAAGCGAGCGGTTGAGCTGGGAAAGCGCCACCACCGGAATTTGCAGCTCCTTGGCCAGCGCCTTCAACGAACGTGAAATATCGGAAATCTCCTGCTGGCGGCTTTCTTCGTTATTACGCCCCTGCATCAGCTGCAGATAGTCTACCACCACCAGTCCGATACCCTTGTCGGCCTTGAGACGGCGGGCCTTGGAACGCAGTTCCAGCGCCGAAATGGCGGCAGTTTCGTCAATGTAGATGGGAGCCGCATCCAGTCGGCCGGCCGCGCGCAGAATGGGTTGGTAGTCCTTTTCGCCCAACTGGCCGGTACGCATGCGGTTGGCGTCCACCCGCGCCAAAGAACAGAGCATACGCATGACCAGCTGATTCTGCCCCATTTCCAGGGAAAAGATCACCGTGGGAATGTTGTGCTCCAGCGCGGCATATTCCACAATATTGAGGGCAAAGGCGGTTTTTCCCATGGAAGGCCGTCCGGCGATGATAATCAGATCCGACGGCTGAAAACCGGCGGTCAGCCGGTCAAGATCCTTAAAACCGGTGGGCACGCCGGTAACCGATTCCTGCCTGACGGAGAGCACCTCTATCTTCTTCAGCACCGGAGGAATCAGCTCCTTGACCACCTGCCATGACGAACGGTTGCGCTGGTTGGAAATCTCAAAGATCAGCTTTTCAGCCCAATCCAGCGTCACCTCCACATCTCCGCCCTCGTAACCGCGCTGGACTATCTCCGTGGCCACGCGAATCAGACGGCGCTGCAGCGACTTTTCCTTCACCAGGCGGCTGTAGTAGACGATATTGGCCGCCGTCGGCACAAAATCGACCAGCATGGCGAGGTAGTCCATGCCGCCCACGGCATCCAGCTCACCCCGTTTTTCCAGGGCGCTTCGCACCGTGACCAGATCGAGGGGTTCGCCATGTTCACTCAGTTCCGTCATCGCGGCAAAGATCTTGCCGTGCGACTCGCGGTAGAAATCTTCCGCGGTCAGCAATTCCAGGACCTTGTTCAGAGCCTCGTTTTCCAGCAAGACACCGCCCAGCACCGACATTTCGGCTTCCATATCCTGGGGCGGCAAACGGTTGTCGGCGGCGTTCATGGACTCTCCTTTTCGATAAAAAAAGCCGGGCAGTAAATAACGGCCCGGCTTTTTTACCATAAAGGCTGAATGAACGTAATTCTTTATTCGGCTGCGTTGACCACAACCTTGACAGTGGCCGCAATACCGGCATCCAGTTTGGCCGCCACTTCGTATTCTCCCAAAGCCTTGATCGGCTCGTCCA
>JAFPZV010000072.1 GCA_017417085.1 Deltaproteobacteria bacterium
CCGCCCAGCTCTCGTCAATAACGGGTGCAACCGCCTCTTCCGGGAATTGCAGGGGTTCATACATCTGTCCCAGCACCCCGTCGGCCAGCACATAGACCGGCGTCCGGTAACGCTGTGCCAGATCGAAGGCCTTGCGGGTCAAATCGCACATCTCCTGCACGGAATCGGGCGCCAGAACGATACAGCGGTAGTTGCCATGTCCGCCGCCTTTCACCACCTGAAAGTAGTCGCCCTGCTCCGGACCAATATTCCCCAGACCAGGTCCGGCCCGTACCACATCGACAATCACCGCCGGCAGCTCCGAACCGGCCAGATAGGAAACCCCTTCCTGCTTCAGGCTGATTCCCGGGCCGGAGGACGCTGTCATCACCCGGCGGCCCGTAGAAGCGGCGCCATACACCATATTGATGGCCGCCACTTCCGATTCCGCCTGCACAAAGCGGCGGCCGGCGCGGGGAAAATATTCGGAAGCCTCCTGCAACACCTCGCTGGCGGGAGTGATGGGGTAGCCAAAGTAGCAGTCGCACCCCGCATACAGCGCGCCTATCACCACCGCCGCGTTACCTTTCACCAAACGCATTGCCATATCTTATTCCTCTGTTCTTCTCCCATGTTCGACAAGAATCGCCCTCTCCGATTGCAAAAAGGCTTTTCCTTTCAATCCTCCGTCCGTTTGCGCACCTCGATCGCCGCCGGTTCCGGACAGGTGTAAAAGCAGTTGCAGCAACCGCAACAGCCTTCCCCGGCATACAACGCAAACGTGTAGCCACGCGCGTTGAGTTCCTCGCCCATGCGCAGAACCTTTTTGGGGCAAGCCGCAATGCAGCGCCCGCAGGCCTTGCATTCCAGCGGATTGATAACCGGATAAAAAAGCGTTGTCTTGTTTTCTGTCGTCTCCATAGCGTCCGTAATTCCCGCCTGTCCCGGTTTTCGCCGGACAGGGCATCTCTTTCTCATTAATAATGGACAAGGGAGCGCGAAAGCCTCCGCGCTCCCTCATTCCCTCAAACACGTTCCCTTTTTTCCCCTATGCCGTTTACTTTCCCTCGCGATCGCGCTCGCGAATCTCCACCCGCCGGATCTTTCCGGAGATGGTCTTCGGCAGTTCCTTCACAAACTCGATGGCGCGCGGATACTTGTACGGCGCGGTTACATTCTTGACATGGTTCTGCAGTTCCTTCTTCAGCGACTCGCTCGGCGTATAGCCACTGGTCAGCACGATCGTCGCCTTGACGATCTGCCCGCGATCCGGATCCGGCACACCGGTAATCGCGCATTCCAGCACCGCCGGATGTTCGATCAGTGCGCTTTCCACCTCGAAGGGGCCGATACGATAGCCGGAGCTTTTAATAATATCATCGGCTCGTCCTACAAACCAGTAATAACCATCCTCGTCACGCCATGCAATATCGCCGGTATGATAAAAACCGTCCTCGGCGGTTACTTCTGCCAGCGAAGCCCCTTTGTAGAAGCCTGCGAACAGGCCCAACGGCTTGTGTTCGCCCACCGCGATGACGATCTCGCCCTCCTCGCCATCCTCGCAGAGCTGGCCCTGCGCGTTGAGCAGCTTGACATCGTAGAGCGGCGAAGGCTGACCGGTGGAGCCGGGACGCGGCGTTATCCAGAGCGGATTGAACAGTTGCAGCGTCGTTTCCGTCTGGCCGAAGCCCTCACGCAGCCCCAGGCCCGTAAACTGCTTGAAGCGGTTGTAGACTTCCGGATCCAGCGATTCGCCGGCCACCGTGCAGTTCTGCAGCATGCTGAAATCGTACTGGGCCAGGTCCTTCTTGATCAGGAAACGGTAGACCGTGGGCGGTGCGCAGAAAGTGGTAACGCCGTAGCGGGCGCACATCGCCGCCATGCTGGGCGCAGAGAACTTGTCGTAATCGTAGACAAATACCGCACTGCCGCAGATCCACTGGCCGTAGATCTTGCCCCACAGCACCTTGCCCCAGCCGGTATCCGCGACCGTGTAGTGCAGACCATCGTCGATACAGCGCTGCCAGTACTTGGCGGTCACAATATGCGCCAGCGGATAGAGAAAGTCATGCTGCACCATCTTGGGATAGCTGCTGGTGCCGGACGAGAACAACGCCAGAGAAATGTCCTCGCTGCGCGTATTCGCCTCGCCGACGGGGCGGGTGAAGTCGGGAGAGATTTTCTCCATTTCCTCTTCCAGGGAAAGCCAGCCAAGACGTGTGCCATTCTGCAGTACCTTCAGCGGTTTTTCAACCTCGACCTTTCCTTCCGCATCCTCCACATGATCGGGCAACTGCGCCCAGTTGCTCGCGACAATCATGCGGATATCGCCCTTGTCGATGCGGTAGACCAGATCCTTGCTGGTCAGCATGTGGGTTGCGGGCGTGGTGATGGCGCCGATCTTGTGCAAGCCCAGCAGACAGTACCAGAAGCTGTAATGCCCCCGGAGAATCAGCATGACGTGATCCCCCTTGCGGATTCCCCGGGACAGGAAGAAGTTGGCCGCCTTGTCGCTCAAATACTTCAGATCGCCAAAGGTCAGCGTCCTTTCGTGGCCGTGATCGTCCACCCAGATCAGGGCGCGCTTTTCAGGCTGCTCGGTGGCGTAAACATCCACCACGTCATAGGCGAAGTTGAAATTCTCCGGAACAGAGATAGAAAAATTTTTATAGAAATCCTCATAGGAATCGAATTCTGTACGATGAACAAATCTTTCCAGCAAATTGGCCATGATTTTTTACTCCTTGAACGCCAAAAAATATTTTCCCGCCTGCCACATGGGTACTTCCCCAAAGAAGACATCCCTCCGGATTTTTCCGGCAGAAACGGCGCATTCACTGCACCCCAGCGACACATTTTAATAAATACAGCAACCGTTTTTATATGGAAAAAATTTCCGGGAACCCCGAAAGGGAAAGCCTTGCCGCAAACGGTTCTCAACACGCCCACCAGGCTTTTCAGGATTCCCTACATAATAATGGCGAGAAATTTGGCCGGGCGATCGTCAAGGGTTGCCATGGCGTGGGGGTAACTGGAGTCGAAAAAGATGCTGTCACCCTCTTCCAGAATGATTTCACGATTGTTGATAAGAACCTTCAACGAGCCTTCCAGCAGGTAGTTGAATTCCTGGCCGGGATGCGCATTGGGGGAAAGTGGTGTGCCCACCGGTTTGGGCTCCACTGTCACCAAAAACAGCTCCGCCTTCTTGCCGGCGAAATTGTTGGCCAGGTTCTGGTAGCGGTACTGGGAGCGGCGCTCCACATGCACGCCCTCACCCTTGCGGGTTACGGAATAGATGCGCATCCGCGGGCATCCCCGGTAAGCAGCAGCGCCATGTCCACATTCAGCTGCTGGGCAATGCCGTAGAGAATGCTCGCCGGAATATCCGCCTC
>JAFPZV010000073.1 GCA_017417085.1 Deltaproteobacteria bacterium
AGAAGACTCCGCGCTGCCTGAAGAACGTCGCCCACCACCGCGCTCGCAGTGGGACGCCGGCCGGCTCCCGGCCCCATCCAGGTCACCGGACCGACAAAGTCGCCCACCAGTTCCACCGCATTGAAAACACCGTTGACACTTGCCAGGGGATGATCAACAGGCAACATGGTCGGATGCACCCGGGCTTCCACGCCTTTTTCAGTCTGCTTGCTCACCGCCAGCAGTTTGATCACATAGCCAAAACGCTGGGCGAACTCGATATCCACCGCCGAAACCCGTGAGATGCCTTCCACATAGATCTGATCGAAGTCCGGCAGGCGCCCCCAGCAGAGTCCCATGAGCACCGCCAACTTGTGCGCCGTATCGATCCCGTCCACATCAAAGGACGGATCGGCTTCGGCAAAGCCCTTCTCCTGCGCATCCCGCAGGGCAGCGTCGAAACTCTCGCCGCAATCGGTCATCCGGGTCAAAATATAGTTGCAGGTCCCGTTGAGAATTCCCAAAAGCGAAAGGACACGATTGCCTCCCAGATTTTCCCGAATGGACGTAACCAGAGGAATGCCCCCCGCGACCGAAGCCTCGAAAAAAAGCTCGCCGGAGCCTGCGGCCGTCGCGGCAAACAACTCCCTCCCATGCAGCGCCAGCAGCGCCTTGTTGGCCGTCACCACGGCCTTGCCGGCTTTCAGCGCCTTCAGAACCAGAGTGCGTGCCGGTTCATAGCCGCCGATCAGTTCCACCACAATATCCACCTGCGGATCACTGACAACCGCTTCCGCGTCCGTTGTCAACAGTTCTCTGTCGACAGCAACTCCCCTGTCCGAAACAATATCCAGATCCGCTATCCGCACAAGCTTGAGCGTCGCCCCCAGATGTTCCTCCAGAAGGCCGGCATTGGCGGTCAACATCTCGACCACACCGGCGCCCACGGTCCCAAATCCCAGCAGCCCTACTTTAATTTCCTTCATTTCAAATCATCTCCGCCCAAAAGCGGCGCATCAGTCACCGGCCTGTTCCTTTGGACCGGATTCGCGCAATACACGGGCAATTCGATCAAGAATGCCGTTCACAAAAGCGGGAGTTTCCGCAGTGCCAAACCGCTTGCCAATCTCGATGGCCTCATTGATCACCACATTGGAAGCAATATCCGGGCAAAAGGCCAGTTCGAAAACCGCCATCCGCAACAGGGACAAATCCACCCGTACCATCCGGTTCAACGACCAGTTCAGGGAATTTTCCTGCAGCAGACGATCAATACTCTCCTGTTTGTCCATCACGCCCATGACCAGATTTTCGGCAAAACGCCGTACCACCAGCGACGGTTCCCCTGTCCCTTCATCGTCGGCTTCGCCCAGCACCGTGTCCTGAAAGGAAAAGTTCCGCCAAAACTCGCTTAAAATTTGCCCAATATCCTCTCCCTGATGATCAGGAAGACTGTACAGTATCTTCAAGGCCAGTTCCCGCCCCTTGCGACGATTTCCAACCGGCATGACTCAAATCTCTTTCAGAAGATTGACCATTTCAATGGCGCTCATGGCAGCATCAAAACCCTTGTTGCCCGCCTTGGTGCCGGCCCGTTCTATTGCCTGCTCAATGCTGTCCGTGGTCAACACGCCAAAAATAACCGGCACGCCGCTGGCCAGGCCTACACTGGCAATGCCTTTCGAAACTTCGGCGCTGACATAGTCAAAATGCGGCGTCGATCCGCGAATGACCGCTCCCAGGCAGATGACCGCATCAAATTTGCCGGATTCCGCCAATTTGCGCGCCACAAGCGGAATTTCGAAAGCACCCGGCACCCGCGCCACCGTGATATCGTCATCCGCAACGCCGTGCCGCAGCAAGGCATCCAGCGCGCCATCAACCAGCCGTTCGGAAATAAAGCTGTTGAAACGTCCCACGACCAGTGCCATCCGCAAGCCGCTGCCATCAAGTCTGCCTTCATACTGTTTGGGCATATTTCGTCTCCGCCTCTCTTTTTTCTACAAAAGTATTCAAAATTTATGAAAATTCATCCCCCTTTTCGGGCGACCTTTCCGTTACACGTTCAGCAGATGCCCCAGCTTGTCCCGCTTGGTCCGCAGATAGCGCTCGTCATGGGCATTGGGCGGAATCTCTATCGGCACCCGTTCCACAACTTCCAGGCCATATCCTTCCAAACCCACAATTTTACGGGGATTGTTGGTCATGAGACGCAGGCGGCGTACCCCCAGATCCCGGAGAATCTGGGCTCCCATGCCGTAATCGCGCAGATCGGGCTTGAAGCCCAGCGACTCGTTGGCTTCCACCGTGTCCTGCCCCTGATCCTGCAGGGCATAGGCCCGCAGCTTGTTGAGCAGACCGATGCCGCGCCCCTCCTGACGCATGTAGAGCACCACACCGCGCCCTTCCTCATCGATTCGCCGTAGGGCCGCCTGAAGCTGCAAACCGCAGTCGCAGCGCATCGAGCCGAAGACGTCGCCGGTCAGGCATTCGGAATGCACCCGGGTCAGCACCGGCTCATCGCCCTGCACATCCCCTTTGACCAGTGCCAGATGCTGCGCCTTGTCAATGACATTCTCATAACCGATGGCCTTGAACGTCCCCCCATAGGTGGTCGGCAGTACCGTTTCGGCAACCCGGCGCACCATAATCTCATTGCGTATCCGGTAGGCCACCAGATCGGCGATGCTCACAATCCGGATGCCGTGTTTCCGGGAAAATTCCTGCAACTGGGGACAACGCGCCATTGTGCCATCCTCATTCATGACCTCGCAGATGACACCCGCCGGCTTCAATCCGGCCAGCCGCGCCAGATCCACGGAACCTTCCGTCTGGCCGGTACGCACCAGCACGCCACCGTTACGGGCCCGCAGCGGAAAAACATGGCCGGGACGCGCCAAATCGGCGGCTTTCGCGCCATCCGCAATCGCCACCTGAATGGTGCGGGCGCGATCCGCCGCGGAAATGCCGGTGGTCACACCCTGGCGCGCCTCAATGGAAACGGTGAAGGCCGTGCCAAAGCTGGAGGTATTGTGCTGCACCATCAGCGGCAGATCCAGCAGATCGGCCTGTTCCTCGGTCAGCGACAAACAGATCAGCCCCCGTCCTTCCCGGGCCATGAAGTTGATGGCCTCCGGCGTCACCTTCTCGGCCGCCATGGTCAAATCCCCTTCGTTTTCCCGATCCTCGTCATCCACCAGAATAACCATCTTCCCGGCGCGAATATCTTCCAAAGCAGCTGCAATACTGGTTTCCACAGACATGGCTTAAAACATCCTCACAAAGCGTTGGACCGCTTCCCGCGGCCTTGAAAAACTTTCTCCACCACTGAATACATTTTGTTTCCGCCGTCTTCTACAAAAAACCGTGCCCGGCCAAAAAGGCCTCGGTCAAAGTGTTTTCCCGAACCGCCACGGTCTCATTCGC
>JAFPZV010000074.1 GCA_017417085.1 Deltaproteobacteria bacterium
ACCCATGACGGTAAAAATGCCGGAAGCATCAGGGGAAAAAGCACACTTCATACCTGCCGCCCCGGAGAATCTCCCAACCGGCATGAACGCCCTGAAAGATTTCTTCCGTGGCAACTATCTGGACACTCTGGTGCAAATCGCGCTTTTCCACATGGAATTCGAGGCACTGCACCCCTTTGCCGAGGGCAATGACCGGCTGGGAAGAGTGCTGATACCGATCCTCATGTGGCGCAAGGGCCTTCTCTCACGGCCGCTCTTTCCCTGCAGCACCGTGTTCGAACGTGACCCTGCCGGCTATTACCAGGCGCTCCGCTGCATTTCGTCGGACAACGACATGACGCGCTGGTGCCGTTTTTTCCTGTCCTCCATCCAGAAACAGGCCGAGGAAAACACGGGCAAAGCCCTGGCCATTCTGAAGCTTGCCAACTCCGTCAAGGACGAGCTGCCCAAAATGACGCGGGCCCAGTATGCGCCCCTGGTACTGGACTGGATCTTCAAACGGCCGATCTTTCGCGCAACCGATTTCTGCCAGCATGCGGAACTGCCGGAATGGACGGCGCGGCGAATCCTCAAGCATCTGGTTGATGGCGGGATCCTCACCACCTCCACGCCGCAAAGCGGACAGCATGCGTTCCTCTACCTCTTCCCGGCACTGCTGGACATCGCGGACAGCTCCGCACCGAGCAACAATGTCCGTTTATGGCGCCTGCACACCAGCGAAGAATCACAGGATGGATCGCAGCATGTCATTACGCCGGTTTGAAGGCGCTGACGGGAAAATTCGCAAAACGCACATCACGGAAACATCTTTGCAACGTTTTTCTTAAAAGAACTTTACAACCGGGAAAAAACTCTTAACACCACATTGCGGAGAGAATCGGGTATAGTCCTTCGCGTGTTGAACAAAAAAAAGCTACTCACTGTTTCCTCCATTGCCGCGAATAGACAAAACGGGAGTTCTCGACGGCAAATTCCTTTCCCGTCCTCCTCTTTGGCCTCTTTGCCCCCCTCTTGGCAAAGAGGCTTTTTTTATGTCCGGCTGCTGCTATACTGGGGTACAATCAGGATGTATATTTTCGAAACAATCTGATGGCTCTTCAAGAGCGCATCTGGAAAGAGGCTTGCAGCCGGAAAGGGAAATTATGGCGGTTTTGCCCATTCTGGAATATCCCAATGAAATTTTGCGGAAAACGGTGGCAAAGGAAACTGCGGTTGACGAGGAACTGATACATCTGAGCCAGGACATGGCCGAAACCATGTACGCCGCTCCGGGGGTCGGCCTGGCGGCGCCGCAGGTAGGCCAGCTGCGGAGAATTATTGTGCTGGACTGCGCCCGTGAAGGTGAACCGGCGGATCTGCTGGTGGCAATCAATCCCGAAATTCTGGAAAGCGAAGGAGAAGTCTGTCACTCGGAAGGCTGCCTTTCCATACCAGGCTACTACGCCGATGTGATGCGTCACGCTAAAATCCGGGCACGCTGGCTGGATGTGGAGGGAAAGGAAGTCGTCGACACGCTGGAAGGGCTCAAGGCGATCTGTTTCCAGCATGAATGCGAGCACCTGGAGGGCGGCCTGTTCATCGACCACCTCTCCCCGCTGAAACGCTCCCTGTTCCGCAAAAAGTACAAAAAGCATCACCAGAACCGCTCCGACGGAGAAAAGGGGGATACATGACAGAAAGTTCCGCCCCACGGGTGGTGTTCATGGGCACCTCGGACTTTGCCGTCCGTTCTCTGCAGGCACTGCTTGACGCCAAAGTACCGGTGATCGGCGTCTATACCCAGCCGGATCGTCCCAAGGGGCGCGGCAGAAAACTGAACGCTCCGCCGGTCAAGCAGCTGGCCCTCGAACTGGGCATTCCGGTCTGCCAGCCGAACCGGCTGCGTGATGCGCAGGCAGTGCAAAGCGTGCGGGATTTGGATCCCGATCTGATTGTGGTCACCTCCTACGGACAGATTCTGCCCCAGGCGGTGCTGGATATTCCCCCGTTGGGCTGCATCAATGTCCACGCCTCGCTGCTGCCGCGCTACCGCGGCGCTTCGCCGGTAAACCGGGCTCTGATGGATGGCGAACAGGTCACCGGCGTGACCACCATGCTGATGGACGCCGGGCTGGATACCGGCGCCATGCTGTTGAGCGGCGAACTGAAAATCGACTTCGAGGAAACCGCAGGGCAACTGGAAGAGCGTCTCGCACAACTGGGAGGCGAAGTGCTGATCGAGACCATTCACAGGCTCAGGCGCGGCGAGCTGGATCCGAGACCCCAGGATGACGCCCTCAGCAGTTATGCTCCCCTTTTGAAAAAGGAGGACGGCCTCATTGACTGGCGGCTGCCCGCCATGACGCTGCACAACAGGGTGCGCGGGCTCGATCCCTGGCCCGGCGCCTTCACGCGGCTGCGCGATGTGCCGCTGAAGATCTACCGCACGCTGCCGGTAACGCTGGAAACGGAACCGGAAGGCGTGCCGGGGCAGGTGCTTTCCGCCGACAGCTCCGGACTGTGCATCCTCTGCGGCGAAGGCGCCCTGCTGGTGCGGGAGGCGCAG
The DNA here is from genome assembly GCA_017417085.1 of Deltaproteobacteria bacterium. The sequence continues at coordinate 2,546 of JAFPZV010000074.1, forward strand.
CTTCCCGGACGCAACCGCCTCAAAATCGGCGATTTTCTGCGCGGCGCCCGCATTGCCCCGGGCGAGATCCTCTCGTGAGCGGCCCAATGCGGCAGAAGGACCGGATCCTGCTGGCCCTGACGCTGGGCGCCCTGCTGGCGATTCCGCTTCTGGCCTTTGCCGGATGGTATTTCCCCAGCGTAGGGCTGCTCCATATTCATCCGCTGCTTTCATGGCTTGCCGGCGTCGTTTTGGGAGGAATGGCGCTTCTGATCTGCGTCATCTGCCTGCTGCTGATCCTGACGCTGCTTTCCGGACGCGACTGTTTTCTGTTCGCGCCGCTGCGCCGTGTGGTGATGAAGTGGCTGCTGCCTGGGCTTCTGGGACTGGGAACGCTGCTACGCATCGAACCGGACCGCCTGCGGCGCGCCTTCATCGAGCTGAACAACCGGCTGGTGGAATCCACGGCCACGCCGCTTCCCGCGGAGCGGATCCTGATTCTGCTGCCCCATTGCCTGCAGCGCAGCGAGTGCCCGGTCAAGGTGACCGACAATCCAGAACTCTGCCGGCGCTGCGGCGCCTGCGCCATCATGCCGCTGGTGGATCTGGCGCGCCGTTTCAGGGTGGAGCTCGCGGTGGTAACCGGCGGCACGCTGGCCCGCGAGGTCCTGCGCCGCAAACGTCCGGCGCTGGTGATTGCGGTGGCCTGCGAGCGGGATCTCGCTTCCGGCATCCGCGACGCATGGCCTCTGCCGGTCTTCGGCGTCCTCAACGAACGCCCGGAAGGCCCCTGCGTCAACACCACGGTTGATGTCACCGCGGTGGAAAGGCTGCTTGCAAGCCGCAGCCTCATCACTTGACACTTCTTCCACCTGTTCCCATATTTTTATTAACTGCACCACAAACCATTTTTCGAAAGGAGAACAAAACATGAATCTGCGTCTGATAGCTCTGATGACGGCCATGACCCTGCTTCTGATGCTCTGCGGCAACCTGATAGGCGGCCAGCAGGGCATGCTGATGGCGTTGATCTTTTCAGCCATCATGAATTTCTTTTCCTACTGGTTCTCGGACAAGGCAGTTTTGAAAATGTACCGCGCCCAGGAGGTGGAAAGCGGAGAACTCTACGATGTAGTCAGCGAACTGGTGCGTGACAACAACCTGCCCATGCCAAAAGTGTACATGATCCCGCAGTCCGTTCCCAACGCCTTCGCCACCGGCCGCGATCCGCAGCATGCCGCGGTTGCTGCGACCGAAGGGATCCTGCAGATCCTCAGCCGCGAGGAGCTGAAAGGCGTAATGGCACACGAACTGACACATGTTCGGAACCGCGACATCCTGATCGGAACGATTGCGGCGACTTTGGCCGGAGCCATCACCTATCTGGCCAGCATGGCAAGATGGGCGGCGATTTTCGGCGGCGGACGCAGCAGCGACGGTGAACGCAGCAATGGTTTTGCCATGCTGGCGATGGCGTTTCTGGCACCGATAGCCGCCATGCTGATCCAGATGGCGGTATCACGCTCGCGCGAGTACAAGGCCGACGAAGGCGGCGCCAAGCTCTGCGGCAACCTGATAGGCGGCCAGCAGGGCATGCTGATGGCGTTGATCTTTTCAGCCATCATGAATTTCTTTTCC
>JAFPZV010000075.1 GCA_017417085.1 Deltaproteobacteria bacterium
CAGCATGAACAGCCCGCAGGCGATGGCCTGCCGGATCCGTTTTTCCAGCCTCTGTGCATCCGGAATTGCACCATTTCTCCCAAGCCCGCCGAGATGGACAAGTGCCAGCAGAGAGGCAACAATCAGCGCCGCATAGCCTCCAAGGCATGAAAAAACATGCCACACCACCCACGGGCTCTGTGGCGCCGAAGAGTTCGCTGGTACCTGCAGGGCGGCCAACAACAGCACAAAGGTCACCGCTGCGGCCAGAAGAGCCGGCAACGCGCTGCGGAAGTATATCCCCGGAATTCCGCACGAAACAAGCAGAACCCAGCCCAGAACCGCAAAGCAACCGGGCAGGCTGCCCCAAAGGGTGCTTGCGTTGCCATCGGTGTACCACCATGTTCCCAATGCCACGCTCAGCATGATCAAAGCCCCATACTGTGCTCCTTTGCTCCAGCGCAAGGCTTTGGGAAAACGCGCGGGCCAAATGAGTGCCAGCAGCCCGGAGACCAGCGCCATGCCCAACAGGGCGGCGGTAATCTGCAAAGCGATACGGTTCATGGAACTCATTTGGGATGGCCATGCGCGGGCGACGCCGAACCTTTTTCAGCGCGCCCGCATCTGCAGCTCAGTTTTCCCAAATTTCGCGCGATAGCCGTTCGGCAACGGATGCGGCTTTGCTCTCGACTCCATCTTTTAATGTGGTTTTGTACTGACGGAGTTTGCGTTCCAGTCCGGTGTCGCTCAAGGCCAGGATTTGCGCGGCCAGCACGCCGGCATTCCTGGCTCCCGGTGCGCCGATGGCCATGGTTGCAACGGGTACGCCGGCGGGCATCTGCACGGTGGAAAGCAGCGCGTCAAGGCCATGCAACGAACTGGAGTCGAGGGGAACCGCAATGACCGGCAACGTGGTTTCCGCTGCGAGAGCTCCGGCCAGATGGGCGGCGGCTCCGGCTCCGGCAATAATGACTTTCAGACCGCGTTCCGTGGCCGAGCGGGCATAACGGGCGGCCCGGTGGGGCGAACGATGCGCGCTGGCGACCGTCATTTCGAACGGGATGCCAAAACGGCGCAGTATGCGGGCGGCTTCAATCATGATGTCATAGTCGTTTGCGCTGCCCATGACAATGCCGACCTGCGGCGCGGCTTCCAGCGCCAAGGCACGGTGGCCAATATCAAGCCGGTAGTGAACGCCGCTCCAGTAGATTTTCTCCACACCGTCGTAGGCTTTTTCAATGGCGGCGGCAATGCTGGGACCGGTGCCTGTCACACCAAGCACCCGTCCTCCCGCGGTGATGAGGCGGCCGTTCCGCTGGGAGGTTCCGGCGTGGAAGACCACCAGGTCGCCTATTCCGACGGCGTCTTCCAGCCCGTAGATGTCAAAGCCCTTCCGATAGCTTCCGGGATAGCCGTCCGAAGCCATGACCACGCAGACCGCCGCGTTGTCAAGCCATTCCACGGTTTTTCCGGCCAGATTCCCCGTGGCGCAGGCCATGAGCAACGGAACCAGATCCGAACCCATGCGGGCCATGAGCGCCTGGGTTTCCGGATCGCCAAAGCGGACATTGTATTCCAGAGTCTTGGGACCGTTGCTGGTGATCATCAGGCCGGCGAACAGCACGCCGCAGTAGGGGCGTCCTTCTTTCGCCATGCCGGCGATGGTGGGGCAGATGATGCGTTCCATGATCTGTTCCTGCAACTCCGCCGTCGCGATCGGCGCCGGTGAATAGGCGCCCATGCCGCCGGTATTGGGACCCTGATCCCCGTCAAATACCCGCTTGTGATCCTGACAGGTGGCCAGCGGCACAACCGTTTTACCGTCGGTCAGCGCGAAGAAAGATACCTCCTCGCCGGCGAGATATTCCTCGACGACGATCTGTCTGCCCGCCTTGCCGAAGGCATCGTCCACCATGATCTCGCGTGCCGCGGCCAGCGCTTCGTCCACGGTTTGCGCAATTTTTACCCCTTTGCCGGCCGCCAGTCCGTCCGCCTTGATGACAAGCGGTGCTCCCTGCTGGTGAATGTAGGCGGTAGCCGCGTCGTAGTCGGTAAAGGTGGCGAAAGCCGCGGTGGGAATGTTGTATTTTGCCATGAGCCGTTTGGCGAAGACTTTGCTTCCCTCCAGTTCCGCAGCCTTGCTGTCCGGACCGAAAATGGCCAGCCCGGCTTCGCGGAAACGATCGACAATGCCCAGGGTAAGCGGCAGTTCCGGCCCGACCACCGTCAGATCGACCTCATGTTCAAGGGCAAAGTTGAGCAGGAAGTCAACAGCTGTGACCGCGATGGGCAGACATTCCGCGAATTCCGCGATCCCGGGATTTCCCGGGGCGCACCAGATCTTTTCCACCAATGGAGACTGGGCGATTTTCCAGGTGAGCGCATGTTCCCGGCCGCCGCTCCCGATGACCAGAATTTTCATGATATGGACTCCTTTATGGGGGTTGCAGTGTGATGCAATTTGATATTCTCCAATGTATTATTGTGCCATATTTTCAGGAAAACTGCCAGATTGCAAAAAGATATGAAAGTGCCATGAAAACATTGCAGATGTTCGCGGTGGTGACGCCGGGACTGGAGACGGTCTGTGCGCGGGAGCTGCAGGCGCTCGGGCTGGAACGGGTACAGCTGGAACCGGGGGGCGTCGCCTTTGAGGGAAGTCTTGGGGAACTCTACCTGGCCAATCTGATGCTGCGTTCGGCCAGCCGGGTACTGGTGCGCCTGGGGCGCTTTGGCTGCCGGGATTTTCCCACGCTCTACAAACGGGCGCTGCGTTTGCCCTGGGGGGCTTTTGTCCGTTCCGGAACGGCGCTTTCCGTTCGGGCCAGTTGCCATGCGTCGCGGCTCATCCATACCCAGCGCATTGCAGAGACAATTGCCGCCGCGGCTTGCCACAGTCTGGGGCTTGCTCCGGAAGAGATGGAAAAGGGCGCATTTTCCCAGCTTTTGGTGGTGCGGCTGGAGGAGGATGAGGCGCTGCTTTCCCTTGACAGTTCCGGGGAACTGCTGCACCGGCGCGGCTGGCGCACCGCGCAGCTGGAAGCGCCCCTGCGGGAGTCGCTGGCTGCGGGCATCCTGCAGCTTCTGGGCTGGGATGGCACGCTACCGTTACTCGATCCGATGTGTGGTTCCGGCACTTTTCCCATTGAGGCGGCGTGGCTGGCCATGCGGTTTGCACCGGGCGAAAGGCGTGACTTTGCCTTCATGCGCTGGCCGCACTTTCGCCCCGGTCTGTGGCAGGTGCTGCTTGACGAAGCGAAATCCCGGCGGCGGCCGCTTTCTGCCCCCATATCTGGAATGGATCGGGCTTCATCCGCGATCGTGGTGGCAAAAGAAAACGCGCATCGCGCGGGCGTGGAAGACGCGGTGCAGTTTGCCTGCGCCGAACTGTCGGCTCTTGAACCCGAAACGGCGCGAGGTTTTCTGATCGCCAATCCTCCCTACGGGAAACGTTTGGGGCGGGGGGACGATCTCGTCCGGAGCTACCGTGCGCTGGGGCGGGCGTTGAAAGGCGCGTTTGCCGGCTGGGAGGGGGCTTTTCTGTGCCCGGATCCTGCTCTTGCGCGGGAGACCGGTTTGAAACTTGAAAAGGTGGCGCTGCTTGCGCATGGAGGTCTCAATGTGGCACTGCTCAGGGTGCTGCGTGGAAAAAACATGTGAATTCCCGCTTGACCTTTGGCGTGCCCGGCACTATAAAATTATATTTTTCATGCAATGGCCGGTATGGAAGAACGAAAATGGCCGAGGAACGAGGTGAGTGTAGTTGGAGATTCATGTTGTTGACAATAACGTGGAAAAGGCGATCCGGGTGCTGAAGCGCAAGTTGCAGCAGGAGGGCATGTTTCGTGAAATGAAACAGCGCAAGTACTATGAAAAGCCGAGCGTCAAGAAAAAACGCAAGGAAAAGGAAGCCCAGCGTCGTCTGCGCAAGAAGATGCGGATCATGCATCAGGATTAAAAAAGAAGTTTTGAAAGCTCTTCGTTTGAGAGTTTTCAAATAAGATGAAAACTTAGAGAGCACACTGAGGATGATTTCTTCGGTGTGCTCTTTTTTTGATTTCCACGGGCGCATGATGGCGCCTTTGTTTTTCCTTCAGTCTTTGCAGGTTGGGAAAGCATCCATGGCCTTGATGCTTTCCAGCGGTGGCCTGTCATAAAAGATGCCCGTTTCCCTTGGCTGGATGCCGCGTATGAACATGTAGAACACGCCGCCAAAGTGGCGGTGGTAGTCGTAGCCGGGCAGACGGTTTTGCAGGTGACGGTGCAGCGCAAGGGCGTAGATGTAGTACTGAAGGGGATAGTTTTCACGCAGCATGGCCTTTTCGAGCTGCTCCGGCCGGTAGTCCTCCATGTGGTTGCCCAGGTAGTTGGATTTCCAGTCCAGCAGGTAGAAACGCTCATGATGCCGGAAGACCAGATCGATGGCTCCGCGCATGAAGCCGCTCCAGGTTTCCCGGGGCAGGGCGGCCAGCCGGTCCGCCAGCGAGCGCCAGCGGGAAATGCCGGCAAAGACGCGCGCCAGCTTTTCCGCGGAAAAGTGTTCTACCGCAAAGGAGAAGGGAAGTTCCTGACGCCGGTCCTGTTCCGGAACCTGTGCCAGACAGAAAGGCTCGCCTTCGGGAACCGGCAGCGGGCAGCTCAGCGCCTGGCGCAGCATGGCACTGACCGGCTCCAGCCATACCTCCTCGTCAAAGCGGTAGTGACGCAGCATGTTCCGGACAAGTTTCTCCTGTGATACCGTGGAAAAGTCGGCCTGCTCAAAGATACGGTGCAGACAGTCGCCGGCGCGTTTGCCGCGAGGAAAGCTTTCTTCGGACATTTCCTCTGATGGACTGGGCTCAGGGCTGGGCAGCTGGGCGGTCAGCGCCGTAAAGCTGGAATTTTGCCAGGCTGGCGCGATGGTCTCCGGCAACGCGGGCGGCTCATTGAGCGGGGCCTTTTCAAGATTTTCTCTGGCATAGCGAAACTCATCCGCCTCTGGAAGCAACTCGACAGCGATGTCGGGTGCAAGGCGGAGGCGCAAAGTTTC
>JAFPZV010000076.1 GCA_017417085.1 Deltaproteobacteria bacterium
AAACGGATAGATACGGCCGATGATCCGGTCCACCGGAAGAATCGTGGCCAAAAAATAGTAGAGAAAAATGAGTACGGAAAAGCACAGCGCCAGGGTCTTGCCCGCAAGGATTTTCGAAACCGCCGCGGGATCAGTAACGCCGGCCGGTACGCTGAACAGTCCTGACAAAGGACCGTTGCCCAGCCACTGCAGCAGATCGCCGCCCCAGCTGACACGGCCAAGCAGATTCTGGGTTTCAAAGGACAAAAGTCCCGCCGGACCATTGACGAAAACCGCACCGACCAGAATCATGAACCAAATGGTAAAGATCAGCATGAACCAGCGCACCCAGGGCCCCAGATTGCGGCCTATCACCTCCGGATAGGAGGCGCCGTGGTAACGCAGGCTCATCGCGCCGCTCACAAAATCATGCGTCGCACCGGCAAAGATACAGCCGAACACCACCCACAGCAGCGCCGCCGGGCCGTAGAGCGCTCCCAGAATCGGTCCGAAAACAGGGCCCAGTCCGGCGATGTTGAGAAGCTGAATAAAAAAGATCTTGTAGGACGGCAACTGCACATAGTCCACGCCGTCGGCCTTCAGCTGCGCCGGTGTGGGACGGCTGCGATCTATGCCGAAAACCTTCTCCACAAACAGGCCGTAGACCGCATAGCCCAGAACCAGCATCAAGGCAGCTGCAAGAAAGCAGATCATTCCCATACGAAGTCTCCCTGAAAATGTTAAAAATTTTCCGCTGTCATGCCAGTATACTATTTAAACCGCCAAAAAAAACTCCGTGTCAAGAAAGACTGTTGAGGAAAATCGCTGACAAGAAAAGACGGCTCCCTTTTCGGAAACCGCCTTTTCCTTTTACCGCGCTTTTCCTTTTTTCTTTACGGTTTGCTGATGGAATGCGTCACCAGCGTCATCCAGCCCTCGGGCAAATTCAGCTCGGCGTCCAGCACTTCGCGATGCGTGGCCTTCACGCAGTCATGCAGTCCTGCCGCCGCGCTGTAAAGCCCCACATTCTGGAACATCGCTCCAGCGGACATTGGTACATAGGGATCCCTGGCGTCTCCGGCATAGAGCAGAATGCAGGCAGAGCCGTCAAAACGATCGCGCCGGTCGCCTTCCAGAACCCGCCGCATGGAATGTTCCTTCGGCAGATATTCCCAGACACCGTCGCCGCGTACCGCATACACCGTGTGCAACTGCCGGTTACGTCCGGTGGGCACCACCCGCCGTCCATCCTCGCGGTTGATCCCCCAGGCCGCCCAGAAAAGATTGGCCATGGTCTGCATGTCCAGCTCGCTGCGGTTGAAGTCACGGTTGGTGCGGCGCAAGTTCAGGCACTCCCGCAGAGTTTTGCCGCTCATCGTATCCGGCGCCGGCAGCTTGACCAGAACCGAGTCATTCACTGCCGGTGCGGCATAAGCGTCTTCCGTCCACCAGCCCTGTCCCGCGATACCCGCAAGCGCCGCCAGCCCCATAAGAAACATCCTGCCACACATTGTTTTCATCTTTTCTTCCTCCTTTTCCTTTCGAAGAAAAACCACCTTTCATTTGCCCAAAAAGTATGGTCCAAAAGGCAAGTTCCCGGTAAATTAAATCATGAAAAAAAAGTTGCACATACCAAAGAAAAAAGGAGAGAACATGATTCCCTTTCACAAAATCTGGTGTCCTGACCGGCTGTGCGCGGCATGGTGCGCAGCTTTTTGCTTCGCGGTTCTTTGCTTTTCGGCCACATCCGCCTGCGCGGCGATGCCGGATGGGGAGTTCGCCGCGCTGTGCTTATCCGGTACGGCGGAGCAGGTCCGGCAGGCACTGAAAGACGGGGCAAACGCCAACGCCTATTCGAAGCACGATACGGCACATGACAGCACACCGGCACTGAGCCTCGCGGCACGCAGCTTTAACGGCAGTACAGACAAGATTGCCGCCCTTCTGGCCGCGGGCGCGGATATAAACGCCAGAGAAGAACGGTACGGCATGACCGCCCTGATGGATGCGGCGAGTGGCAACCGTCTTGAAGTTGCGACGCTGCTCCTCTCTGAGGGTGCGGACGTGCATGTTCATGACGCCTTCTTCGGTCAGACCGCCTTGTTCTGGGCCGCGGGCGGAGGACATGTGGAGATGATCAAAATGCTCCTGAAAGCGGGCGCGAAAGTGGACGCACGTTCCCAAAAGGGTTCGACGGCGCTGATGGTGGCCGCGTGTTATGGCCAGGTGGTGGCTGTGGGGGCTCTGTTGGCCGCGGGCGCGGATCCGGCGCTCCGGGATACAAACGGCGATGCGCTGTGGTACGCCCGTCACCCCAGTGAAGGCGACAACCGGGAAGGAGCCGTAGCCTGTGCCCGCCTGCTGGAAGAAGCCGCAGCAAAACGTTGAAACGGAAAGGAAGGAAATGACTATGAAGCGATACAACAATGTCCGGGTTCTGTTCTGCCACTGTCTGGCTTTTGGGGCGGTACTGGGCCTGTCCGTCCCATCCGCATATGCCCTTTCCGATGTCCAACACCGCCGAATGCTGGAGACATCCCCCGCCTATGCCCAGGCCGATGCCGAACTGGGGCAG
>JAFPZV010000077.1 GCA_017417085.1 Deltaproteobacteria bacterium
ACCATGAGCGAGGCCAAGGGACGCCGCCGTCTGGAAGCGTTTGCGGGTGATGCGCCGCCGCAGCTGACGGTCCGTGCGGAGCTGTGCGGTGACATTTTACATCTGGAGGGGCATATCCTGGGGATGTCCTTTGCGCGGGAATATCCGGTGAGCTGCTATCCGGCGCAAAAAAATCCGCTCAATGCCCAAACGCTTGCGGGACTCTTTGGGCATCTGGGCCCTGACGGCTGGCCGGAGGCGGACTTCGTTTGCGGCGATTTGCCGCCGGTGGTGATTCCGCCCAGCCGCCTGAAGGAGATCCGGCGCGATTTCTCCGAAAATTTTCAGCGTTTCTGGCGGAAAAAACGCGCGGAGAAACGGAAAGAAACTTTGGGGAGAATGATGAATGCGCTGCTTGCGGCGCATCCTCCCGAAAGGCACGCGTCCGCCCAGATCGCGGTGGCTATCGGCCATGCCCGGGATCTGCATATTCTTGATGATCCGAAGGTGCAGAGCGTTATTTTGCCTCTGACCGGGGAAAATGTGCAGGAACGTCTCCACAGGGTGCGGGACCGCAAGGACCGGGTAATCTGGGAGGTGCCGCTGGTGCTGTTTGATGCGCAATGGGCAGCCTGCCGGCAGATGGTTGCCAGCCTGGTTGAAGGTGGTTTCCGTTGCTTCATGCTGAACAACCTTGGGCATTTCCCGCTGTTTGATGATGTGCCTTCGGTGCGGTTGTTTGCCGGTTGGCGGCTTTTTTCCCTTAACAGCCAGGCCGTGCTTTCCTGGAAGGAACTGGGGGTGGAAGGCGCGACGCTGGCACTGGAAGACGACAGGGCCAATCTCTTCGACGTGCTGGCGCATTCGACAGATGTGGCGCTTTCCGTAACGCTCTACGCCAGTGTGCCGCTGCTCGTTACCCGCGTCAATCTGCGGCGTTTGCCGCAGGGGCGCACCCTGGTTTCCGATACCGGTACGACGTTCCGGGTGGCGCACCGGCGGGGCCTCAATATTCTGTACGCCGGCGAGGATTTTTCTCTGGTCGGCAGGGAGGCGGAACTGCAGCAGGCGGGATGTGGCCGCTTCATTCTGGATCTGCGGCAGGCCGGGCCTTTTTCACCCACCGGCAAGAGAGTATTGGCGTCTTTGGGCCGGGGTCGGGAACTTTCCGGCACCTCGTTGTTCAACTATGGCATGGAACTGGAATAACGAATATTCTTGTGCTATTTGTAACAATCCATCTTGTGGAAGGACGATTGCCGTCCCCGTGGACGAAAGGAGGTCGCCCATGCTTTTCAATCCTGCTTTTTCCCATGACGAGCCTCTGGATTTAAGTGTTTTTGGCGCGGTGCTGTTTGATCTGGACGGTGTGCTGACGGCAACCGCCCGTGTGCATTCCCGCTGCTGGAAGCGGATGTTTGACGAATTTTTGACACAGTACTACCCTCAACACAATCTGCCCTTTGTACCCTTCGATAGAGTGCGGGATTACCGGGATTATGTGGATGGCAAGCCGCGCGTGGAGGGTATCAGGAGTTTTCTGGCATCCCGCGGCATTGAACTGCCCTGGGGAAACGCTGATGATGCGCCGGATGTGGTCAGCGTTTGCGGGCTGGGCAACTGGAAGAATGCGATGTTTCGCGAAGTGCTTGAGGC
>JAFPZV010000078.1 GCA_017417085.1 Deltaproteobacteria bacterium
GCGCATATTCAGCGTGCGGGTTTGTTTCTGGTTGGGAGGCGCCTCTACCTGATAGTTGACATGCCGCAGATGGCTGCCCAGATGATAGGGCACCGAATCGGTGTCGCTTTCGTCGCCGAACACCGCATACCCGTAATCTTCAAAAAACGACATCAGGTTGGAGGGAAAGATTCGGCTTACATCCACCGAGATCTGCTTTGTGTTGACATACTCCACTTCCAGAAGGCCCGTACCCTGCCTCGGCAGAAACATGCCGCGCGCCTTGAAGTCCGCATTGGGTTCCAGATTGGGAATGTTGGCGGAACCGCGCCAGTCCTTTTCCAGCAGTGCGCCGTCCTCCGCCGCGAAACCGCCGCGCAGCGTCAGCATGTAGCTGGTGCCGGGCTTCATCTTGCCGGTTATTGCCGCCTGCGATCCCTCGACAGCAATTTGGAGATCTTCCACCTCAGGCGTGATGGTCAGCGCCTGCCGCAATTTTTCAAGCGAGACCGGAGCGGAAAAGAACAGGCCGACTTTCGCCCCTTCACGGATATTGTCCGCCGTGAAGCTTCGGATGTGCAGCACCGGATCCAGTTTGACGGCGATGCTTTTGCTGTAACTTTTTCCCAGTGTCAGGGTGGCGTCATGCGGCGTCAGCGCTGCGGCGATACTCAAGGTCAGTTCGCGTTCCTGCGGGGTTTTGCGTACCGGCGCGCTGCGAAAGGAAAGACTTGAAGTCCGCCACGAGGTTTCCAGACCCAGTTTGATCTCGCTGCCGTCCGCATCGGTCAATCGCAGCGCCTTGAGCAGATCTTCCGGATCCACGGACGAATTGAATTCCACTCTTCCGATGATTTCAACCTGATCGGGACCGGCACTGGAAGCCTCTTCGTCCAGATTGCATTTGACCACGCGGAAGTCTCCCACCGGCACTTCCCACTGCCGTTCTCCGTTCAGCAGGGTGTCCGGAAAGAGCTCCGCATCCAGTGCCAGATCGTACACGGAGTTGAGCGGCAGGGGCTGTTCCGCCAGAAAACGCAGGACGCACGGATTGGACCATATCCAGACTCCGGCGACCTGCGGCGTGATCGTGGCCGGGAGTTTTGCGGTACGCACCGCTTCAGGCACCGGCTGATCGAACTCTACCGAAATGGTCGTGCGCGCCCGATCATCCACTTGTGTGCTGGTCACCGCGATCTTGTGCGCCTCCGGCGCCTTACCGCCGGAGGCATGTTTGAGCTCGGCGATGTACCATGCCTGCCCCAGAATCACCAGGCATAGAATCGCAATAAGCACGTTTTTGGGCCAAAATCGGCGTGGCCCTGCTGTTGTTTGCGCTGGGACCGGATTTTTGGGATCCATGTCATGCCTCCATGAGAAAAGAAAAGAGAAAAAGGGGATGAAACTGTGACATTATACCAACTCTTTATTGTAACGAAAGTTGAAGAAAAGGTGGAGAGACAATTCCATCTCAATTTTTGCAACAGGTGCGCTTTATGCGGATTTTCAGGAAAATTTTGATAGCCGGTGCGGTGCTGGCGCTGGGAGCGCTTCTTCTGGATGCCGTTTTCCCATTTCCCGTGGAACGGCTGCAGCTTGCTCCGTCCCTGCGGATCCTGGATCGCCGGGGCGAGCCGCTGCGCTTTTTCCTTGCTCCGGATGGCTGCTGGCGTTTTCCGGTGACGCTGGAGGAAGTGACGCCGGAACTGCTTACGGCAATTGTCCAGCTGGAAGACCGGCGCTTTTATCACCATCCCGGTGTCGATCCGCTGGCGGTTGCCCGGGCTTTCTTCTCCAATCTGCGGCGCGCGCGGGTCGTGAGCGGTGCTTCCACAATCACCATGCAGGTCGCGCGGCTGGCCGTTCCAAGACGGCGGACGATCCTCGCCAAGATCATCGAATCCCTGCGCGCGGTGCAGCTCACCTGCCACTATTCCAAGCGGCAGATCCTGACCTGGTACATCAATCTGGCTCCTTTCGGCGGCAATGTCTCCGGAGTGGGCGCGGCTTCCTGGCGTTATTTCGGGAAGGATCCCAAAAGGCTTTCGCTGGGGGAAGCGGCGCTGCTGGCGGTTTTGCCGCGCTCTCCCGTTCGTTACGATCCCTTTCGCAACCCTGGAACCGCCCGCGGAGTGCGCGATCGGGCACTGGAGCGTCTGGCCGCAAGCGGCGCCTTTACACCGCAGCGGGTGGCGGCGGCCCGTCTGGAACCTTTGCCGGGGAAACGCCCCGCCCTGCCTTTCCTGGCCCCGCATTTCTGCCAGTGGCTGGCGCAGGAGGCGCGCCGCCGGAATTTGAAAAATGCCGCCGCAGACAATGGGGTTTGGGTGACGACGCTGGACGCCCGTTTGCAGAGGCTTGCGGAAGAACGGCTGCGGACGCGCTCCATGTTTTTGCGCCGCGCCGGTATTCACGGCGCGGCGATGGTGGCTCTGGACATTGCCAGCCGGGAAGTGCTCGCCTGGGTGGGCAATATCGACTTTTGGGATGAGCTTCATCAGGGCATGGTGGACAATGTACGTTCTCGTCGTTCGCCCGGGTCGGCGCTCAAGCCGTTTTTGTACGCGCTGGCCTTTGCGCGCGGAATTATAGCGCCGGAAACGCGGCTTCTGGATGTGCCCACGGATTTTGCCGGTTATGCGCCGGAAAACTACGATCACCTTTTCTATGGGGCGGTTTCCGCCCATGATGCGCTGGCGCGATCGCTCAATGTGCCGGCGGTACGGCTGCTGAGCACCGTGGGCGATGCGGCTTTCAAGGAACTGCTGCGCGCGGGTGGGCTGACCACGCTGCAGGGCGATCGAGATTATGGGCTGGCGCTGGCCTTGGGCGGCTGCGAGGTAAGGCTTCTGGATCTGGTCAATATGTATGCCTCGCTTGCGGATGGCGGGAGAATGCGGCGGATACGCTGGCTTGGGAAGGGGAAGCCGGAACCTGTGTTTCCCTGGCTTTCACCTGCGGCCTGCGCGCTGACGCTGGATATTTTGCAGGATGTGCGGCGTCCGGAACTGCCGGATGGCTGGAATCTGACCCGCGATGTGCCGGCGGTGGCCTGGAAAACCGGCACGTCCTTCGGTCACCGAGACGCCTGGGCGCTGGGAGTGAGCCGGGATCTGGCCATTGGTGTCTGGACGGGCAATCCGGATGGCAAGGTGGTGAAGGGAATTTCGGGCACCAGGCAGGCGGGCCCGCTGCTCTTCGATCTGTTTCGGGCTCTGGCGCCTTCCACTTCTCCGCCGCGTAAAGAAATCTCCTCCCTGGAAAACCATCCGCTGTGCGCGGTCAGCGGGCTTGAGCCGACGCCTCATTGTCCGCTCGTCAGTGGGCATGTTATCAGGGACGTGACGGCGCTTTCGCGCTGCTCCTGGCACAAGACCCTGCTGGTGGAGGAGGAAAGCGGCTTGCGGCTTGCGGGCGACTGCCTGATCGGACGGCGAGCAAAGGAAGTGACGGCGCTCGTCTATCCGGCGGAACTGGTGAGCTGGCTTGCCGGCCAGGGGGTCGCGCCGCCGCCGCTGCCGGAACTGCATCCCGCCTGTACCGAGGTGCCGGATGCGGCCGCGCCGCTTATCGTTTCGCCGGCAGCAGGCGCGCGGCTCATGCAGCGGCCCGATGCGCCGCAGGAGTTTCAGAAACTGGCCCTGCTGGCCTCTCCGGCGCAGGGTGCGCGCTGGCATTAC
>JAFPZV010000079.1 GCA_017417085.1 Deltaproteobacteria bacterium
CTTGCACAATCGCCGGAGCGGTTTTATGTTGGCGGAAATTTTCCCGCTTTTTTGAAAGAGCCGGCTCATTTTCAAAAAGAGCGATTGCCCTTAAAATATACATGTTTTCAAGGAGTTGCCATGTCAGTCCAAGAACAGTTGCGGATTGCGCCGGAACAGCTTTGCTGGCGCTGCGATCCCGGTCAGTTTACGTTCGCCTCTACAGAGGAGCTGGAATCGCTGGATGCGCCCATCGGGCAGCAGCGGGCGCTGGATGCCCTGCGTTTCGGCCTCGAAATCGAAAGTCAGGGCTTCAACATCTTTGTGGTGGGGGAATCCGGCACCGGCCGTTATTCCACCCTGCATGCCATTCTCGGAAAGCGCGCGGCTCAGGAACCGATCCCCGACGACTGGTGTTATCTCAACGATTTCAACAACGACAATGAGCCCGACTGCATCTCTTTGCCGCATGGCAAGGGCAGGCAGCTGCACCAGGACATGGAAGATCTGGTGCGGCGGCTGGGCGAGGCGATCCCGCGCTTCTTTGAAAGCCGGGAGTTTAATCAGCAGAAGAACCGTCTGGCCGATGATTATCAGGAAAAGAACCGCCTGCTCTTTCAGGAACTGGAGGATGCGGCGCGCAGCGACGGCTTTTCGATGCAGAGCAACGAAAACGGGCTGGTCATCATGCCGATAGACGAGGAGGGCAAGCCGCTTTCCAAGGAGAAGTACGACCTGCTCACCGCAGAACAGCGTCAGGAGATGGACGGCAAGGCGGGCGTGCTGAAAGAGCGTCTGAACGAAGCAATGCGCCAGGCACGGGAAATGGAAAAGGAGCTGCGCGAAAAGACCCGCCAGGTGGCCCGTGACGCGCTCACCGTGGCGGTGGGGCATCTGTTCGCCGAGCTGGAGGAGAAGTACCGCGATTTTCCCAGGGTGCTCGATCACCTGCGCAACTGCCGCGGCGACATGCTCGATCGCATCGACGAATTCCGCCCCGCGAGCAACTATTCGCAGACGGCTACTCCCGTGGAACGCGAGGAATCGCCGCTGGAACGTTACCGCGTCAATCTGCTGGTGGATAACAGCGAATTGACCGGCGCCCCGGTCATCTTTGAGAAAAACCCTACCTACCTCAACCTGTTTGGCCGTATTGAGCACGTCATCCATATGGGCAACGCCAGCACCAATTTCCGCATGATCAAGGCCGGTTCGCTCCACCGCGCCAACGGCGGCTATCTGGTGATCGACTGCCGCGAGCTGTTTGCCGTTCCCTATGTGTACGAGGCTCTGAAACGCTGCCTGCGCAATCACGAGGTAAAAATTGAGGACATTTCCGAACAGTTCCGTACCATGGCCTATGTGTCCTTGAAACCGGAGGCAATTCCCTTTTCCGCCCGGATCGTGCTGGTGGGCTCGGCGCAGTTTTATTACACGCTGCTGGACATGGATCCGGATTTCCGCAAGTTTTTCAAGGTCAAGGCCGATTTTGACGAGGAGACGGAAAACACGCCGGAAAATGTTCTGGAGTATGCCCGTTATGTGGCGACCCGCTGCCGCAGGGAACAGCTGCCGCATTTTACGCCGGACGGCGTGGCCTGCGTGGTGGAGCATGCCGCTCGGCTGGCGGAAAACCAGAAGAAGCTCAGCTGCAGTTTCCGTGAACTCTCCGACCTGATTCGCGAGGCGGCCTTCTGTGCTGCTGGCAATGGGAAAAAGCTGGTGGATGCGGCCTGTGTCGCCCAGGCGCTGGCCGCCGGCATTCAGCGCGCCAACCGCATCGAGGAGCAGCATCGCGAGCTCATGCGGGAGGGCACGGTGCTGATCGACACCGACGGCGCGCGGGTTGGGCAGATCAACGGCCTCTCGGTCGTTGACATGGGCGATCACTCCTTCGGCAAGCCTTCTCGGCTGACCGCCAGCACCTGGCTGGGGCATGGCGGCATCGTCAATCTGGAGCGGGAGGTGCAGCTCTCCGGCCCGATTCATGACAAGGGCGTCATGATACTGAGCGGTTTCTTCGGCGCCAGATACGCGCAGAAAAAACCGCTGGCACTGGCCGCCAGCATCTGCTTCGAGCAGTCCTACGGCGGTGTCGAGGGCGACAGCGCTTCTTCCGCCGAGCTTTACGCGCTGCTCTCGTCGCTGGCGGAGGCTCCTCTTCAGCAGGGGATTGCCGTGACCGGCTCGGTCAACCAGAATGGCCATATCCAGCCGATAGGCGGCGTCAATGAAAAGATAGAGGGCTTCTTCCGGCTCTGCGCGAGCCGCGGCCTGACAGGCGAGCAGGGCGTGGTCATTCCGGTGCAGAACGTCCGCAATCTCATGCTGCACGACGATGTGGTGGCGGCGGCCCGCGCCGGCCGTTTTCACATCTGGGCGGTTTCCACCATCGACGAAGGCATTGAGATTCTCACCGGCCTTCCGGCCGGGCAGCGCGACGAAAACGGCAACTGGCCGGAGGGCAGCATCAACGATCGGGTCTATCAGAAGCTTCGGGAGTATTCCGAGGCCGCGGATGGCAACGAGGATTCGTCTCGCCGCCATGCGGGGCGCGGCCGTGGCCACCGTCTGAAATTGTAGAAGATGCTGTTTGATACCCACTGCCATTTCGATCTGCTGGAAGACCGCGCGCAGTGGCTGGAAAAGTGCCGTGCTTCGGGAGTACGGCATTTTCTTGTGCCGGGGGTTAATCCGTTCCACTGGAGGCGGCTTGTGGCACTCGCTCAGGAGGAGCCAGATGTCTGGGCCGCGCCCGGAGTGCATCCTCTGGCGGCAGATTGCTGGAATCCACAGGTGGCGCACGCTCTGGAGGGGCTGCTTGAGCTGCCCCGGGTGGCGGCTGTGGGAGAGATTGGGCTGGATGCC
Organism: Deltaproteobacteria bacterium; assembly: GCA_017417085.1. The sequence continues at coordinate 2,848 of JAFPZV010000079.1, forward strand.
TATACGGTGGAAGCCCGGCGTGAACTTCCCTGGCAGGAGGCGGTGCTGCGTGCCCAGCTGCGTCTGGCCCGTGAGGCTCGTTTGCCGGTGCTGCTCCATTGCCGCAAGGCCTGGGAGAAGCTGGTGAATATCCTGCGTGAAGAACGCGCCTTTGAATATGGCGGCATTGTGCATGGTTTTTCCGGCAGTGTGGAAATGGCCCGGATCTGCGTGGATATGGGCTTTGCCGTTGGAGTGGGGGGCGCCTTGCTGAGGGATGGCGCCCGCAGGCCGCCGGATGTCGTGCGGGCGGTTCCCGAGGGGATGCTCGTGCTGGAAACGGATGCCATTGGCGCCTGGCGCGGCTGTGCGCTTGGGGACGTGGCGCGCAGGGTGGCGCAGCTGCGTGGATGGAATGAAGAAGGGGTGGCGGAACTGACCACGGCCAACGCCCTGCGGATACTGAATCTGAAGGGATGACGGATAGTATGGCGGAGCATAAGGAAGAAGGACGCTTTGCGCGCTGGGAACTGCTGGCCGGTCCGGAGGGCCTGCGGCGTTTGGCGCGGATGCGTATTCTAGTCGCCGGTGTGGGTGGTGTCGGCAGTTTCGCGGTGGAGGCTTTGGCACGTGCGGGCATCGGTCATCTTGTGCTGGTCGATCCGGATGTCATCTGCCGCTCCAACCTGAACCGCCAGATTCATGCCCTGGAGGAGACCATCGGACGTCCCAAGGTGGAGGTCATGGCCGAACGCTGTCTTGCCATCAATCCTGGCATGACGGTGACCAGGCACCAGATAGCGCTTTCC
>JAFPZV010000080.1 GCA_017417085.1 Deltaproteobacteria bacterium
CACGGCCGGGAAAAATCAACGGCACGGCCATCATAGCACACCTGACCGTCACAAACCGCCTGAGCCACTTCACACAGCATTTCTTCGGTAAAAGTCATCAGATATTCATAATCGACATAGGCCTGATAGAATTCCATCATGGTGAATTCCGGATTATGCCGGATGGAGATCCCCTCATTGCGGAAATTCCGATTGATTTCAAAAACCCGCTCCAGTCCGCCAACCACCAGCCTCTTCAAATACAACTCGGGAGCAATGCGCAAATACAACTGCATTTTTAAGGTATTGTGATACGTAACAAAGGGCTTGGCCGTCGCACCTCCAGCCAGGGGATGCATCATCGGCGTTTCCACTTCCAGAAAATCATGCCGCTCCATGAACGACCGGATCAAATTGATAATGCGGCTCCGCTTCTTGAAAATTTCCGCCACATCCTGATTGACAATCAGATCGACATAGCGTTGACGGTAACGTGTTTCAACATCCGTCAATCCATGCCATTTTTCCGGCAGGGGCGTAAATGATTTGGTCAACAGGCGCAAGCTGCTGGCACGGAGGGAAAGCTCGTTGGTTTTCGTACGGAAGGGCACACCAATCACACCAACGATATCGCCTATATCAAGTTTGCGGTACAGTGCAAAGTTGTCCTCGCCGATCTGATTTTTCCCAATATAGATCTGAATTTTTCCCTTTCGATCCTTGAGCTGGACAAATGCGGCCTTGCCAAAGTCCCGGCGGGCCATGATCCGTCCCGCTATACGGTACTCGGTTGTACACTGTTCCAACTGCTCCGCCGTTTCATTTCCATGAACGCGTACAATATCTTCCGTGGTATGCGTCACCCGGAAATCATTGGCAAAAGGGTTTATGCCTTCGGAACGCAGTTCAGCAGCCTTGACACGGCGCCGGTTTGTCATCTCGCTACTTTCATCCATCTTCCAAATCCCTCGTTCTTATTTAAATTTGACTGAAAAACGGCCCTTTGATCAGTCGTCATTCGAATCATTATGTTTGCCCAACAGATACGCCTCGACAAAACCTTCCAAATCGCCATCCAAAACCACATCGGCATTGCCAACCGCGTAACCGGTACGGTGATCCTTGACCATTTGGGAAGGTTGAAGCACGTAGGAACGGATCTGGCTTCCCCAGGCGATTTCCTTTTTGCCGCTGGAAAGCCGTGCGGCTTCTTCCTCTTTCTTCTGCAATTCACGCTGATACAAAATCGCCCGCAGCTGGCGCATGGCGGTCGCCTTGTTGCTGTGCTGGGAACGCTCGTTCTGGCAGGCAACAACCACTCCTGTCGGCAGATGGGTAATACGCACCGCCGAATCGGTCTTGTTGACATGCTGTCCCCCCGAACCAGTGGAACGATAGGTATCTATCCGCAAATCCTTTTCATTGATTTCCACGGTTACATCATCGGGAAGCTCGGGGAACAGAAAGACCGATGCAAAGGAAGTATGGCGACGGGCATTGGAATCATACGGGGAAATACGCACCAACCGGTGAATGCCATTCTCGGAACGCAACCAGCCATATGCATAATCGCCTTCAATATTCACGGTCACATTTTTGATGCCGGCCTCTTCACCGTCCAGACAGTCCGTTATCCTGGTTTCAAAACCCTTCTTTTCGCAAAAACGAAGATACATGCGCAGCAACATCTCCGCCCAATCCTGCGCTTCCGTACCTCCAGCACCGGCATTGATACTCAGAATGGCGTTATTGGCGTCATATTCTCCAGAAAACATCCGGGCAAATTCCAGTTTTCCCAATGTTGAGTCAACTTGCCCCACGAGTTCACGGAATTCTTCCAGAGCGGCATCATCGTCATCTTCTTTCAGAAGTTCCTTCATCACGTTCAGATCTTCCACATGACCCGCCATGCTCTGCCATGTTTCCACCGTTTTCTGCAGAAGATTACGCTCCCTGGTCAGGGTTTGCGCATGTTCGGCATTATCCCAGAACTCCGCCTTGCTGCATTCTGCATCAATCTCGGCAATCCGTTCACTTTTGCCCTCTATGTCAAAGACACCTCCGTAAATCTTCCAGACGCCGCGTTACATTTTCCAACTTGTCGCTGTCTTCTTTGACCATCATGATAAATCTCCTTAAGAAATAAGATAAAATTTATTCGGGAACCGATTGATACCACCAACACGTTTTTACCAATATTGAATTTCCGCGACAATACCCATAAAAAAAGCGAGCCAATAACGACCCGCCTTTCTTATGGAAAAGCAGTTGAGATAAAAATTCTCCTGTCCGCATCTGCCTCTACTCTATTAAAAGTCTTTCGAATTCCGGCACACGAACCGGACGGCCATGTTCTCCCACCGCCGCGCCAATAACCACTCCGTCGAGAATCCGCAGGTTGTCGGATGAACGAAATATATCCTGATGAAACGCGATCCGCAACCGGGAAAAGCGCCGCAGGTTCACCCCCACCCAAAACTCATCCCCGCTTGTCAGCGGATGGCGGTAGTTCAACTCGACACGTGTGACCACCATATTGATTTTCCGGTGGGACATGGCAAC
>JAFPZV010000081.1 GCA_017417085.1 Deltaproteobacteria bacterium
GACGAGCAGGCGGTCAACGCGGGCTACGTTTCGATTACTCCCATCCAGCTCGACATGACCAGCATCGAGGGGCTGGCCTGGCTGGAAAGGGAATGGCAACTGTAAAGCGCGGAGAAAAACTTCCTTACAACGTTTTACACAACCTTCAAGTCATTGGAAAAATTCGTTTTTTCTACCTGCTCGATTTCTTCCCCCTCATATTCTCCGGTAAAACACTTGCTTCCACCGGCCAATTGGGATAACGAACAAAAGGCAGAGAAAAATGTGCTCCTTGCACAGGAACAACGTCGGAAATCCGGTCCGAAATTCCCGATGAGAACGGCGACTCACGCAGGCCCGCATGAAACGAGGAGGCAACATGGATTTTCTGGAGCGCTGTTTTCAGCTCGAAGCCCATGGCACCACGGCCAAAAGGGAATGTCTGGCCGGGCTCACCACCTTTCTGGCCATGTGCTACATCATCTTCGTGGTGCCCGGCATGCTGGCCGACTGTGGAATCCCCAGGAATTCTGCCGTGGCCGCCGTTATATGGGTTACCATCATTGCCACGCTTATCATGGGACTGTGGGCAAAGTTTCCGGTAGGCGTCGCGCCGGGCCTGGGCATTTCCGCCTTCTTCGCCTACTACGTCTGCGGCCCTGCGGGCTACACCTGGCAAACCGGACTGGGCGCGGTCCTCGTTTCCGGCCTGGTTTTCCTCCTGCTCACCGTGACAAAGGTGCGGCAGATGATCATCGACGCGGTGCCGCAGGATCTCAAGTACGCCATTGTGGTGGGCATCGGCGCCTTTATCGCCTTTATCGCCATGAAAAGCTGCGGCATCATCGCGTCAAACCCCAGCACCTTTGTCATCCTGGGCGATTTGGGGCAGCCGTCCACGTTCCTGGCCATAGCCGGCGTCTTCCTCATCGGCACGCTCATGGCCCGCGGAGTACGCGGAGCCATGCTCATCGGCATTATCACGCTTACCATCCTGGGCATGGTGCTGGGACTGGTCAAACTGCCCGAAGGCCGCCTCTTTTCGCTCATTCCGCCCCTGCCCACCGAAACCCTGTTCGCCCTGGATGTCAGGGGCGCGCTCTCCCACGGAGTGTTGTCCATCATCTTCACGCTGACCATGGTGGATCTCTTCGACAGCATGGGCGTGCTCATCGGCCTGGCCCAGAAGGCGGGCTTCATGAAGGAAGACGGGAGCATTGAAAACCTCGACAGGGCGCTGTTTGCCGATTCCACCGCCACCATGGCCAGCGCGGTCTTCGGCGCGCCCACCGCCACCAGCTATCTGGAAAGCGCCGCGGGTGTTGCGGAAGGCGGCCGCACCGGACTGACCGCCGTGGTGGTGGCCGTCCTCTTCTTCCTCTCGCTCTTTCTGACCCCGCTGGTGGCCCTGGTGCCGAACTTCGCCACCGCGCCGGTGCTCATCATCGTGGGCGCGCTGATGATGCAGGATGTGGTGCATATCCGTTTCCACGACTTTGCCGTGGCCCTGCCCGCCTTTCTGACCATCATCAGCATGCCGCTCACCTACAACATCGCCACCGGCTTCGGTTTCGGCTTCGTGACCTGGACGGGCATCATGACGTTTTCCGGCCGCACGAACGAGGTCAAACCCATCATGTACGTCATCGCCCTCTGCTTCGCGATCAACTTCGTCCTGCGTCCGGGCTGACCCTTTCTCCGGAGGAATGCGACCATGAGCACATATCAAAACCGTGAAATGCTGCGCAGCCGCCTGGGCTTTCTGCTCCTGTCGGCCGGATGCGCCATCGGCATCGGCAACGTCTGGCGTTTTCCCTACATCACCGGAGCCTATGGAGGGGCCATCTTCGTGGCCTTCTACCTCTTCTTCCTGTTCTCCGTGCTGCCCATAATGATCATGGAGTTCGCCGTGGGCCGGGCCGCACGCCTGAACATGGGGCTGGCTTTCAGGGAGCTTGAGCCGCCGGGTACGCAGTGGCACCGTTTCGGCTGGGTGTCCCTTGCAGGCAGCCATCTGCTGATGATGTTCTACACCACGGTAAGCGGCTGGATGCTCTGCTATGCCTGGTTCATGGCCACCGGCCGTCTTTCCAATCTCTCGCCGGATGCCGTGGGCGCCTTCTTCAGCGCCTCGCTCGCACGCCCCGGCGTGCAGGTATTCGGCATGACGCTCGCCGTGCTCCTCGGTTTTTTGGTGTGCGCCCTGGGAGTACGGAACGGGGTGGAACGGGTGGTCAAGACAATGATGCTGGGGCTGCTTCTGCTCCTCATCGTCCTGGTCGTGCGCGCATTGTGCCTGCCCGGAGCAATGGAGGGCGTACGCTTCTACCTGGTGCCGGACTGGGCACGCTTTCGCGAAGCCGGGCTGCTGACCGTCTGCAACGCGGCCATGAACCAGGCTTTCTTCACGCTCTCCGTGGGCATAGGAGCCATGACCATCTTCGGCAGCTACCAAAGCCGGGAACGCTCGCTGACGGGCGAAGGGCTCTGGATCATGGGCCTGGATACCCTGGTCGCCCTCATGGCCGGCCTGATCATCTTTCCCGCCTGTTTTGCCTTCGGCGTGGAGCCGGGAGCAGGAGCGGGGCTGGTCTTTGTTACCCTGCCCAACATCTTCAAC
>JAFPZV010000082.1 GCA_017417085.1 Deltaproteobacteria bacterium
AGACCATCCTTCAAGAACGTACGGAGCGGCAGACCCCCCTCAAGGAGAAATACCCTGCCATCTGCAGGCTGAGAGAGAGAACCGTCTTTTGGGGGTGGGAAGCGATTCCTCAAATTTTTCCCCGGCGCACAGTACTTTCAAAAAACCGGGCTTACCGTCACTGCCGTTCCTGAAGTTCGCTCCTGGGGAAGAGCCCAGCAGGACGGCAAGCCCGCCAAGGAGAAAGAAAAATACCCTGCTTGGGGGTTGCAGGCTGTTGGAATAAAGGTTCAAGCACCTCAACGATTGGCAATGTACCCTTCTTTTGTTAGGCAAAACTAACTTAATACTCTTTTTGCGAAATGTCAAAAGTTTTTTTCAGGATTCACAAACAAAAAATCTGATGGTACTTTCCCCATAAAAAAGAAAAGGTATCTCGTTGTTCTCATCACCAAACATTTCCGGAGAAGAAAAGACGGTGCATGCGCGTATTTTTTTCTGCATAATCCTCCTTGTTGCGGGCATAACTGCCGGGGCCCAGGCCGCCAACTACGTCAAGCTGATGGGCATGATTGAATTCAAACGCCCGCTGTCCAGTCTTCCAATATGGATTGCGACGATGCAGCGCAACATGAGGCAGCCCATCTTCAAACCCGGTTATATGTTCAACGGCAAGGAAAAAATCTCCTGGGATACCTTCCGCGATCGGGCCAGCCACAAGCAGGGGAAGGATCTCCTGCGCTTCGTGCATCAGTACTGGAATACCAAGCCCTACCGGTCCGACCGGTCCGTCTGGGGCGTGGACGACTACTGGGAAGCGCCCTATGAGTTCATCAAGAACTCTGGCGATTGCGAAGATTACGCCATCACCAAATATTTTACGCTGAAGGCGCTGGGTTTCCCCATCTCCCAAATGCGGATTGGCGTCATGAAGGATCCTGTCCGCGATATCGCCCACGCCACGCTTATCGTCTATATGGACGGCACCGCCTATTTCATGGACAACTTGAGCAACGCCATTGTGGAGCACACCTTTCTGCACAGCTACGTTCTTCACTTTTCTGTCAACGAGGAGCATCGCTGGGCGCACATTCCGGTTCGCCCCCGGCTGTGAAGAACAAAAAAACGCACGTCATGGCATGTATGCCGGCTTTGACGTTTTGAACTTTTCAAAAAAAACAAAGGCTGACTGGAATCCCAACCGAAGAGGATGACTTGGATGAGCGATCTACAGACCCGTGAAAAGAGAAACAGCACGAGCGAAGTGAAGTATCACACCGCCAAAAAAATCATTCTGGCTACCGCCCTGCTCATTTTCATCATAGCCGGCCTCGGCATCAGCATATTCTGCCGGACGCATCTGCGGCTTGCGGAGCAGGAAATGCTCAACGAGCAGCACAAGATCGAGCGGGCGTGGATCACCGGCGCGGTGGAGACCGTCCACGCCTGGGAGAACACCATCAAGGATCAGATCCGCCATGTCAGCCGCGCGGAAACCTTCCAGCTGTTCCTGACGGATTTCGCCCAGCTCCCGCCTGAAGATCAAAAAATCGTCATCTCCCAGGAAGAACTCGACAATGACGAGCATCCCCTGCAATCCGTGACCACGGAGCTTGTCTTTCTTGTCGGCCTGCTGAAGGACACGGCCAACGTCCGCGGATGGCAGTCGGCGGCCATTTATGACAGCAACGCGCTCCCGGTGATCGCGCCGAATGAAGCACCGGCCGCGGCGGACGATATTGCCGCCCTCATCAGGGAAGCCGCATCCAGCCGTCATACCGTCTTCAGCCCGATATCCACAACGGAAGGAAATCTTTTCATCACCGCGGTAGAGCCGATGTACAAGGCCTTGAGCAACGCATCCGGCGCCATCATGGGCTATCTGGTCGTTTCCCTGCCGCTCAACGAGCCGATAGGCATCTTCCTTTCCAGCGACAAGGTAAAAGACGCGACCTTTTCTCCGGGGGTACTCGTTGATACCCACACGGCCAACAAGCAGATCGTCCATCTGGAAAACGGCCAGCCCGTCCTGCGCAGCCTTCCCCTGGAGAAGGCCGACAGCATAAACGCCTTTGCCAGACGGCCATCCCTGATCACCCCCGGCCATGACGCGTGGTCCCTGGGCGAAAAGTTTCCGGAGCTCGGCTGGCATCTCTTTATGGAAAAATCCGCGGTGATAACCGATCAATGGAAACACAATCAAAAGATCAAGACCTATACGCTGGGCATTCTGGGCGACCTGGGGATTGCCCTGCTCCTGGGCCTGATCTGCGGCGGCACGATCGGCAATCACTTCAGAAAGCTCTACACCACCATCAACGACCAGAAGCAGGTGCTGGAAAGCGTCAACTCCTCCATACAAGCCGGCATCGCGCTCATCAAGGGCGGCAATACGTTCACCATGAGCAATCCGGCTTTCGACGCCTTCGTCAGCAGGTACAGCAGCCAGGATGACATCCTGAAGCATGTGAACGAGGCGATGGCCGAGGAAAAGCACAGCTCGGAGGTGTGGATTGACGCCCCCAACGGCGAGGAACGGCTGCTGCAGATGGATGTCTTCCCCTTCCACTCCCTCTATGGCAGCAAGGATAAAAGCTCCACCCGCGACTGCGTCGCCATTTTCAAGGACATCACCGACGACTTCATGCGCAAGGCGGAGGAGGAACGGCAGCGGCAGCTCAGCTGCGTGGCCGGATTGGTGCACTGCATCGAATGCGCGCTGGATGGTCCGGAAAACAACTATCTGCAGGGACGCTCCCGCCATCTTGAAATGCTGGCGCAGCGGCTTGTCCAGGAGATGAACCTGGACGAGAAGAGCGCCGAAACCCTGCGGCTGGCCTCCATGCTTTCGCAGATCGGCAAGCTGTTTGTTCCCCGTGAACTGATGCTGAGTTCGCGCGTCTTCACCGACGAGGAGCGCAGAACCGTCCGGATGGCGCCCTATTACGCCCATCAGTTTCTGGAAGGCATCCGCTTTACCTACAACCGGACCGAGCTGCCGGTGGCCGACGTGGTCTACCAGATGGGCGGACATGTTGTCCTGGACAGCGCCGCAATGGATCTCAAGCCGCTGACGCCGGACGAGATGCTCCCGGAAGCCCGCATCCTGTTCGCCGCCAACGTCTTCTGCGCGATGACCGGCCAGCGCGCCCACCGCACGCCGCTGACCGTGGCCGAGGCCAAGCAGCGCATGACCTCCGATTCCGGCAGCTTCGCGGAAGAGGTGCTCCGGGCCATTATCGCGATTCCCGACGAGGAACTGCGGAAGATCATGGAAAGCTAGAAGGGAAAAAGGCTGGAAAAAGACAGGAAGGCTCTTTACTGCGACGAAAGTTTGCAGTTTAGAGCCTTTCCAGTTGAAGCCTCTGCCAGGGCTGTTGTGCCGCAACCGTCAGCCAGTAACCGGGCGCAAGCGGCAGATGCATCCAGATTTCGGCGCCGGAACCCGCCGCGCGGATCTCGTCCTCTGTTGCCAGCAGCCCCAGGCCGCGCGTTTTCAGCACCGCCTCCTTGAGGGTCCAGTAGCGAAGGAGTTCCCGTTCGGACGATGGGGCATCCAGAATGGCCCGCCATTCCCGCGCGGAAAAGATCTGGCGGAAATCCCCCAGGTCCAGCGGGCGGATGCTTTCCACATCCACCCCGATTTCCCCCACCGCCCTGCCCAGGGCACAGACCACCCATTCGCCGGCATGACTGAAACTGATGCGCCAGGAGCAGCCCCGCACCCAGGGACGCCCGGCCGCCTCATGCTCCAGACGCTCCAGAACAAGACGTTCCGGCCAGCCCTCCAGACGGCGCAGCGCCACGGCCAGCAAAAGGCGCGCCAGCAGACGCTGCCGCCGGTCACGCTCCTGCCGGTAACGCAGGATCGCTTCCCACATTTCCGGCGGCAACAGGGACCGGCACAGAGCTTCGCGCCCGGAATCAAGAAAGTTGTTTTGCGCCGCGAAAACCACCAGCTGCGCCGCATCCTGCGCCCGCCGCGAAGGGCTCATTGAGCCGTCAGACTTTCCAGAACAAAGAAGGCTTCCTGAACGTAGGGATCCCGCACCAGCTGATAGGGCAAACGCTGCTTTTCATCCCGCTGCGTGTCGATGGTTCCTGCCTCCTGCACGGTGTAGTCATAGCAGGGTACCGGTTCCTTTTCCAGCTGCTCCGCTTCCTTCATCTCCTTCAGCATTGTTTTCAGGTTCAGCGAACGCCGCGTGTTGGCGATCTTCTCCTTTTCCAGGGAGACCTCTTTGGAAATGGCGGCAAAGGCCGCGCTCCTGCGTACCCGCTCCAGGCTTTCCCGCTGCAGTTCCCCGAGGTTGGGCCGCAGCGACCACTGGGCATACGAGACCGGTTCGATGCGGTCCCAGGGGAGGGAATATTTCAGGTAACGTTCGCCGGTCTCCAGCGGTGACAATCGATCCGGCAGAATGATGTCGGGAATGACGCCGCGGTACTGGGTGGAATCACCGTTGATGCGGTAAAATTTCTGGACGGTGAGCTTGAGTGCGCCAAAGGGTCCGTACCGGCCCACATTGCGCGTCAGCACGCTCTGATCCAGATCGATGAGCGTCTGCACCGTCCCCTTGCCGTGCGTATGATCGCCGCCAATGATGATCGCGCGCCCGTAATCCTGAAGGGCCGCCGCCAGGATCTCGGAAGCCGAGGCGCTGAACTTGTTGACCAGAACAACCACCGGCCCGGTGAATTCCGCCTCTTCCTCAAAAGAGTACATCGGACGTATCAGGCCCCGGTAGTTCTTGATCTGCACGACCGGCCCCCCCTCAATGAACATGCCGGTAATGTTGATCGTGTCCTGCAGGGCTCCGCCGCCGTTATCGCGCAGATCCACTATCAGCCCTTCCATCCCCTTCTGTTTCAGCTCCTCCAGCGCGGCATGGAAATCATCCGAAACGTTGCGTCCCTCGCGGCTAAAACCGGAAGCGCTCAGATCCCGGTAAAACGACGGAATCTTGATATAGCCGAAAGAGCGGTTCTCCGGGCGGTTTTCGTGCAGCAGGGCTCCCTTGACGAAGGTTTCCTCAATGTTGACCACATCACGCACTATCGGAATCGTCACCATGTCGCCGTTTGGCTTCTTCACAAACAGCCGCACCTCCGTTCCCTTGGGGCCGCGAATCAGCTTGACCGCATCCTGAAGCCGCATCTCCGAGAGATCCACCGGCTCCCCGGTTTCCTGCGCAACCTTCAGGATGATATCCTCCTTGGCCAGCTGTCCCTGACGGGCCGCGGCGCTGCCCGGAATAATCTCGACAACCTTGATGTAGCTGTCATCCTCGCGCAGGCTGGCGCCAATGCCTTCCAGCGAGCCTTTCATGTGGATGTCGAATTCTTCCTCGGTACTGGGATCCATATAGTTGGTATGGGGATCAAAGGTCCGGACGACAGCGTTCAGGTAGGACATCCGGAAGGCATGCATATCCTGCTTCTTCATGCGCGAAAACATGCTGCGGCAGCTTTTCCTGGTCTGTTCCAGGGCGGCCGACCACAGCACCGGATCCAGCTTCTCGCCCGCCAGCGCCTGCTCATCCTTCTTCTCCTTGGCAAGGCTGACGTAGTTGAGCAGAATGCTGTACTTCAGCAGCAGGCGCCAGCGCTCCTTCAGCTCCTGGTCGCTGGCACAGAACAACCGCTTCTGCGGATCGGTTTCCAGCTCCTCGTTCTGGCCGGGGTGAAAACCACCGTTCAGCAGTTCCTCCACCATTTTCTCCACCTTTTCCACACGGGCGCGCATGAGCTGCGCACAAACTTCCGGCAGCTCAATCCGTCCCGTCATCATCTCGTTATCAATACGAGTTTCGTAATGCCGCAGTTTCTGGACATCCGGCTCGGTCAGAAAACGTTTCTGGCCGTCAACCTGCTCAAGAAAGAGCCCGAAGGCCTCGCTGGACAGTTGGTCGTTAAAATTTTTCCGGACGAAATGCAGACGGATCAAATGTTGCCGCAGAACACGGCTCAAAATTCTCGTTCGTTCTTCGTCGTTGTCGGATGCCGGCGCGGCGGCAAGTGTGGAGACCACAAGGAAAAAGGCGGTCAGAACCGAGGCAAGGATCTGGACAGATGCTTTCATAGTTGTATCATTCCTGAAAATGGATGGGCGCAAGAGCCGCACGCTTACCGGGGGAAAACCCGCTTTCACGCCAAAAGATGCCTCAAGGCAGGGCCCTGTTCCTCCTTCAACGGAAATTTCCGGCAAGCATAAATTTTCGAGCATATTATAATGAAAGAACTCCTGCGCTGGCAACCGCTTAAAGCAGAACGAACCCTCCCGATGGACGCTTTTCATGACTTTTGCCGGAGCTGCTGCTTCGGGCAAAAACCGCATCCCGTACCACGCCCGGTCTTTTTGTTTGCCATAAGAAAGATCTTTCTATATCTTTGGGGTTTTCGACGGGAGCATGTCAAAGCCGTCATCTTCCTGTGACGGGGCGACATTTCCTTATGTACAGCAAAAGAAAACCACTTTGCGGAGCGCAAGCATGATTCAAAGAAACAGTGCCATCAATCTCTACTGCAAACGGGGCAATATCAGAAACTATGAAAAAACCTGTGAAGATTTTTCCATAGAACCGCCGGAATATTACAACTTCGCCTATGACGTCGTGGACAAGTGGGCCGAATACGACCGCAACAAGCTTGCCATGATCTGGGTTGATCAGCAGGGCAACGAAAGAAAACTGACCTTCCGCGATTTCCGCAACGCCTCCAACGAAGCCGCCAACATCTTTCTGAAGTACAGCATCCAGCCGGGAACCCGGGTTCTCATCATGCTGCATCGCATTCCGGAATGGTGGATCTTCATGCTGGCCCTGTTCAAACTGGGCGCTGTTGTCTGTCCGGTGCCGACACTGCTGACATCCAACGACATCCTGTACCGCATCCAGGCAGGACGTTTCAAAATGGTGATCACCGACGAGGAAAATGCCCCGAAAATTGACGCGGTGGCCAATGACTGTCCGACCCTCTCGGTGCGCTGTCTGGTTTCCGGCGATCGCAAAGGCTGGTTCAACTACAAGAAGGAACTGCTGCTGCCCGCCCCGGTGTCCCGTGACACGGTCAGCTCGTTCGAGCGCATCCGTACCCGTTCCACGGATCCGATGCTGATCTACTTCACCTCCGGCACCACCAGCGAACCCAAAATGGCCCTGCACGACTACAGTTATCCGCTGGGGCATCAGGTAACCGCCCGTTTTTGGCAGGATACCCGCTCCGACGATCTGCACCTGTCCCTGACCGATACCGGATGGGCCAAATGCGCCTGGGGAAAAATCTTCGGCCAATGGATCGAAGGCGCCTGCCTGTTCGTCTACGACATTCGCGGCAAATTTGTGCCAACCGAGATCTTGCCGCTTATCGAACGCTACGAGGTTTCCGTGTTCTGCGCGCCTCCCACCGTGTACCGGATGCTGGTGCTGGCGGATCTGAAACGTTTCGATCTGCGCAGTCTGCGTCACTGCTGCTCGGCGGGCGAGCCGCTCAATCCGGAAACCATGCGCGTATGGAAAGAGGGAACCGGCCTTGACATTCACGAAGGGTATGGCCAGACGGAAACCTGCTGCATGATCGCCAACTTCCCGGGAGCCCGCATCAAACCCGGCTCCATGGGCCGTCCATCTCCGGGATGGCATATTGAGCTGCACGACGATCAGGGCAATCCGGTGGGCAACAATGAGCAGGGAAAGATAGCCGTCCGGCTGGATCCCCGTCCGGTGGGCCTGGTAAAATACTATGACAACGATGAAGCGGCCACACAGAAAGCGTTTGCCAACAACTGCTACTACACGGGCGACAAGGCCTACCGCGATGACGACGGTTACTACTGGTTTGTTGGCCGTGACGACGACGTTATCAAGAGTTCCGGATACCGCATCAGCCCGTTTGAGGTGGAAAGTGCCCTGCTTACCCACAAGGATGTCAAGGAAGCAGCAGTGGTCGGTGTTCCGGATGCCATTCGCGGCATCATCATCAAGGCATACATTGTCCTGAAACCCGGCGTTGTCCCTTCCGAAAAACTGGGGACCGACATTCAGCATCATGTCAAGAAAATTACCGCGCCGTACAAATATCCGCGGCAGGTGGAATTTGTGGACGAGTTGCCCAAAACCCATTCCGGCAAAATCCGCCGCAATGTGCTGCGGGAACTTGCGGCCGGCAAGGTACCGGATGCCGCAGCGGAAAAGGATAACGACGAATAATCCGTCAATTCCAACTTTCAACTTTTCGAGGAGAAGAGGCAAACATGTGGCGTTTCATCAAAATCGCCTTCGTTACCGTAGTCATCATGGCGGGAATCTACTTTATCCAGATCTAGCGATACAAGGCCATGAATGCTCCGTCCTGAACATTGAACGCCCGGGGAAATTTTTGACAACATGAAATTTCACCTCCCTTTTCGTCCTGCTGCCGACAGCGCGGCAGCATCCGATCCTCCAGGCATTTTCAAGCTGGCGGTTTATGCGGTGGAATACGCGCTGTTCCGGGGAACTGCAGCATTTTTCCGCCATCTTCCCCGCCCCCAGGCGCTCGCCACAGGACGCGCATTGGGTGGATTGGCCGAAAAGGTCATGTTCAAGCAGCGCAAGACAGCGCAGGACAATCTGCGGCAGGCTTTTCCCGAACGTTCGGACCAGCAGATCCGGCAGGACGTGCGGACCGTGTTCCAGCATTTGGGCATCAGCGCGGTGGAACTGCTGCGGGTGGATCTGTTCCGTGGGCAGAAAGATGTGGAACGGTATTTTTCCTTCAGCGGTTGGGAGCATGTGGGGGAAGCCTATGGTCTGCATCGCGGCGTACTGGTCATGACCGGCCATATGGGTTACTGGGAAAGCGGCGGTTTTCTCTTCCCACAGTTCGGTTTTCCGCTGGATGTCGTCGCCCGCAGGGTAAAGAATCCGTGGGTTGATCGCTTCATCACCAGATTGCGGGAAGCCTATGGCGGACAGGTGCTGGACAGCCGCAAGGGAGCGCGAAAGATTCTGCGGTCGCTGGCAGAGGGCCGCGGAGTGGCCGTTTTGCTGGACCAGCATACAGCCCGCAAAGAGGCGGTGCCGGTCACCTTTTTCGGCCGGCAGGCCTGGACCACCCCCATAATCGCCAAGATCGCCATGCGGCAACAGATTCCGATCCTCCCCGTCTACTCATGGCGGACCCCCGACTTTCGATACGAGGTGCGGGTCGAGCCGCCCATCATACTCAAAAATGAACCCGGCGAGGAAGCCATCCGCCGCAATACCGAACTGCTGACCGCCAGTATTGAACAGGCGGTGCGCCATAATCCCATCCAGTGGTTTTGGGTCCATCGCCGGTGGCGGAGCTATTGAGGACAAAAGATGAACGGATTTTCACTGCACGGCACCTTGCGGGAAGATTGCCACATTTTGGGCACATGGCAGGATATCTGGGTTCTCCTGCACCGTGATGCCCATGTCCGCTGGTTCATACTGGTTCCGGAAACAGACCGGACCGAATGGCATGAACTGCCCGAGGAAACGCGGCAAAAACTGGCATTGCTCACCCGGATGCTGTCCGCCTACCTGAAAACCGAACAGCACTGCGACAAAATCAATCTGGGCCTCATCGGCAACATGGTTCCCCAACTGCACATGCACGTGATTGGACGCTGGAAATCCGATCCATACTGGCCCGGCGTGGTCTGGGGAAAGAGCCAGCCCGGCAAAGAATACACACCGGAACAGGTGGATGCGTTTCGGGAAAGCATAAAAACTTACCTGGAACAGTAAAGAACTCTTCATGAACAGATCCCGTTCAACGGGATCGCTTCAATATGCCCCAAACGGTTAAGCCAGACACGAATCTACTGCAGTAATTCCGGCATATAAGGGCCAAGCGCCGTATTCACGGCTGTGTCCGAGAAATGTTCGCGGATGAAAGTCTCCGAGAGACGCGATTTTTCCCGAAGCAGTTGGGCGTCGTTGTAGAGGCGTACGGTTTCCCTGGCGAAATCTGCCGGCTCGTCTGCCACGGTGACAAGTCCCGAGTCGTTGGCAATGCCCTCAATGCCTATGGTCGTGGTGACCACTGGAACCTTGTGGTATATGGCCTCAATAATCTTCCCCTTGACACCTGCCCCGTAGCGCAGGGGCACAACGGCAAGCCTGATGCTGGCGTAGATATTCTCCAGCGCTTCTTCGGAGATGGTCCCCGTGACGACGACGTTTTCTGACGCGAGCCTGCACAGGCTTTTCGGCGGGTTGCTGCCCACAACATAGAACTTGATACCAGGACAGTGGGGCAAGATTCCCTCAATGAACCATTGGGCACCATCCACATTGGGAGGATGCTTGTAGCCTCCCACAAAGGCGATATCATTACGCCCCTCCGGCATGTACTGGTACTTTTGCATGCCCGCCTCCTTGAGGATGAAGAGGGGTACTTTCACGGCATTGGCATGGCTTTCCGCATTGACGAGCTGTACTTCCGTATCCGAAAAGTAGCAGGCCACGTCGGCCCGCTCACACACGCCAAGTTCGAATGCCTTGCGAGCCTGCATTTTCTTTTCCGCATTGGGCAGATTCTTCAGCATATCTTCGCGGTACTCACGCAGATGGTGCAGATCGTGCCCCTGATAGATCACCGTGGCATTGCTGTATTTATGAAGAAGTCCAAGGTAGGCGTCGCAGACGTCAGGCCTGTTCACATAGGCAAAGTCAATGTGGCGGCCGTTGTCCACAAACCACTGGTGCAAGTCTTCAGCTTCCACAACCTCCACCCCCAGATCGCAGTGGGCCTGCAGATATTTTCTGTTCACAGTAGGATCGTTGGGAAGAAACTTGGTATTGTAGCCCTTGCCCGCAAAATATTGCAGGTACTGGAAGGTGGAGCGGGAACCCGTGTCTTCGGCGTAGGAGAGAAGGCCGTAGTCGATGACAAGCATTGTCCTGCGCGTTTTTGCGTGATCCTTGGCCAGAAAGAGTTCGTCTGCGCCTCTGGCATGGCATTGGTGGAGCTGTGTGCGCCACTTTTGGTAGAACTTTTCGCGGTTGACGACCTGGTAACGTTTGAAACCCGTGCTTTCGTTTGTACCGTTGCTCACGCCTTCCATGTGGTAGATAACGGATTTTGGCTGATAGAGGACCTTGAGGCCCTTCTCATAGCGTACTCTGAAGGCCAGGTCCGTATCTTCATAGTAGCAGGGGGCGAACGTTGCATCAAAACCGCCAAGCTCGTTCCAGAGTGCCGTTTTCAACAGTATGCAGGCACCGCTGATGTAGTCCACCTCCCTTGGATAGCAGACGCCCGGCATCTCCGGGTGCATGCCGCGGCCATAGTTCCAGGCAGAGGCGTCACGGAAGACAATGCCGCCGGCCTCCATGACGGCTCCGGTGTCCGCCAGGAATTTCGGCCCCACGAGACCAATTTGCGGATCGGCCTCCATGGTTCTGACCAGTTCCGAAAGCCACCCGTCCGTGACGATGGTGTCGTTATTCAGGAAAAGTACATAGGTACCGCGGGCGCGCTTGGCCGCATGGTTGCAGTTATTCAGGAAACCACGGTCAGTGGGATTTTTGACAACGACGAGATTTTTGACAACGTCGGCAATATCCTTCGTCTGATCGGAGGAATTGTCATCGGCCAGAATAACCTCGTAGGATACGTCCTTTGTGTGACGGATGATGGAATCCAGGCAGCTGCGTGTGACCCTGTACTGATTGTAGACAGGGATGATGATGGACACCATGATGCAGTCAAAGCTCGGCAGTTCCGGATGCGGGAGCGGAGCCTCAATAGTGCAGGCCGGCAGGGGGACATGGGGCCGGGGCTGGGTATAACAGCCTGCGCGTCCGGCAGATCTGTACTGCAGGGTCTGCAAAAGACCTCGTACGCCCCGCTCGCGAACGATGCCGGCGCACTTGGAACAGTAGTGCCCCAGCTTTCTTGGATTGGCGGCCTTCTGGGCGCAGAAGCGTGCTATCTGGATGAGTTGTCTGGTTTTTGAAAATACAGGCATGCGGTTTTCCTTAGAACGGGCGTTTTGTCAAGACAATCCGGCCACGGTTTTGTTGCTGCCAAAGCGGCCAGGGCAATCCTGACCTTGAAGTCCGGCGCATGATTCTTCCGTTTTGCCATTTTCAGGGGAGCACCCCGGAAAACATCATTCTTTTCTCCCGTACATATCGGCAAAGCGCACGATATCATCCTCGCCCAGATACGCGCCTGACTGTATCTCAATGAGCACAAGCGGTATCAGTCCGGGATTCTTGAGCATATGCTTCGTGCCCACGGGAATGTAGGTGGACTGGTTTTCGGTATAGAGGCGGGTCTCCTCCCCCTTGGTCACCTCGGCCGTGCCGCTCACCACAACCCAATGCTCTGCCCTGTGGTGGTGCATTTGCAGCGAGAGCTGCGCACCGGGATGCACCACAATGCGTTTCACCTGAAAGCGCTCCCCCTGCACCAGTATTTCGTAACTGCCCCAGGGCCGGTAGACCAGAGGGGGCTCCCTATACTCCTTGCGGCCCTCATTACGCAGACGCAGGGCCACTTCCTTCACGCGCTGGGCGGCCTTTCTCGGTGCCACAAGCACGGCATCCTGCGTCTCCACCACCAGCATGTCACGCACACCGATACAGGCAAGCAACCGGCTTCTGGCATTGCAGTAGCAACCAGCGGCATCTTCCAGCAGCACATCTCCCCTGGCCACATTGCCCTGTGCGTCCCTTTCGCCGGCTTCGTAAAATGCTTCCCAGGAACCGAGATCACTCCAGGCAAGATCAAGAGGGACCACGGCGGCCCTGCTGGTGTGTTCCATGACCGCGTAGTCAATGGAATCCGAGGAACATCGCAGGAAATCATCCTTCATGGGACGAATAAAGGCTCCATCCGCCTCCCTGCCCATCCAGGCCCGGGCACATTGGGTAAACATTGAGACCGCGTGGGTCTTGAGCTCGTCCATATAGAGCTGTGCGGGCATGACAAACATGCCGCTGTTCCAGTAGTGACCGCCAGAGACAAGCATGGCCTCGGCTTTTTTCCTGTCGGGTTTTTCCACGAAGCGTGCCACATGGAATCCTTCCCCCTGCTCTATGTAGCCGAAACCAGTCTCCGGCCCTGTGGGCCTGATGCCAAAGGTTACGATATAGCCCTGCGAAGCAATGGCTGAAGCCTCTTCCACGCCTTGTAAAAAAACCGGTACATCGCCCAAGGCGTGGTCAGATGGCAGAGCGAGCAGAAGCGCCTCCCTGTTCCGTTCAAGTGCGGCAAAGGCGGCCAGGGCCAGTGCCGGTGCCGTGTTGCGCCCCTCGGGCTCAAGCAGCACTGTGGCCTTCACCCCGCGTTTGTAGAGTTCAGCGGCTACATAAAAACGGTGTGCCTCATTGCACACAACGACAGGATCGGCGACACCGGCCACCTGCAGCGCACGCTCAAGCGTGTCACCAAAGAGCGTTCTGCCCCCGCCCATGTCCACGAACTGCTTGGGATAGTTCTCACGCGAAAGAGGCCAGAGGCGTGTACCGCTGCCGCCGCAGAGGATAACCGGGATGATGCAAGGCATAATTGTATCCACCTCCTTATTTTCGTGTCCCTATGCGTCAGAACCTGTAATGTCCTACAACCGCAGTGACAGTGCCATGTCGTTATTGCCGAAGCGCCCCTATCCGGCGCAGAACCGTTGGCTTCTCCCCGCCGGCAGGCAGTTCCCTGTTCCGCAGACGAAAGCCCTCAATGTGCTCAGGCGCTCTGTCAATCGCATTATACAGCCTTCCCGCCCAAACATCGGATTTTACCACGAGCTTGTCAATGATTATGGGATTGAGGCGCACAGTTCTCAAATTCTATCAAGAACTTTTGCAACTCAACACTAACTTTTCTCCTTGCGGAAATATTTTGCGGCATAGCGCAAAGGTTTTGTGAGACGCCATGAGCGGGAGGCAAATACCGCGTCCAGTGTACTTCTCGCTTCCTGTGCCTGACGCTCGAATGCGGCCAAACGTTCTTTCATTGCAGCCAACTCCTGTTTCAGAGCCTCCGCAGTATTGAGCCTGGTCTCCATTTCCCGCAGCAAGGCCTTTGCCTTCATATGCTCAGACTCATGCAGCGTACAATTACCTCTAAGATTACGGTAACTGTCCGAATCTTCCAACGCCCCTTCCAGAAAAGAACCTGGCATGGGCGGCAATGGTTTGTCGGAAGCCAGAGCAATGAAATACCGCGCGCAGGGCAGAAAATCCGCTTCGCCCCCCTGCATGTCCAGCACACGGTCAAATGCCACAGGACCCATAATCATGGAACCATAGACGACTTTTTGACCGACTATCGCTTGATGCTTAAAGTGGACGAACAGAAGCGATGAAAATTCATCAAGACGTAGCTCTTTGACGTGAAAGTGGTTACTTGCGCTGTCAAAAATATCCACATTGGGTGTGGAAAGGATCAGAAGCCCATCGGGAACCAGCACACGCCGGATTTCCCTCAACATGATTTCCTGCTCATCTCCTGTTACATGCTCCAGTGTTTCAAAACTGACAACTACATCCACGCTGGCATCAGCCAAGGGGATATTCGTAACACTTCCCTGCAAAAAGCGCGTATTGTCACAGGCATATTTTTCGGTACTCCAGGCAACGGCATCGCCGGCAATATCCACACCGGTTACACATGCCGCTTCCCTGGCCAGAATATGGCTGCCATAGCCCTCACCCGAAGCGATATCCAGCACCCGCTTCCCCTTGACCAGCGGCAATGCAAAGAAATAACGGTGATAATGCTCCAAGGCAATTTCTCCCAAACAACTGGGAACAAAACGTTCACCTGTGAATTCCATTCAATCGCTCCTGTAGAGTTCCGGGAATCTGTCCCGTATAGCTTGGTGAAGTACCGCGTCCTTCCCCTTCCGAAGCATGCTGTCAATCATTTAGCCCGCATGTGTTCTGTACGCCATCAACGGTTGAGAAACCTTGAGGCCACGCCAACCCCGCAGAGCATAACGGATGAGCAGTTCATAGTCCTCCCAGCCGATTCGGTCAAACGGCGGCTCCACCGTGTACCCGTTCATGGCCCGCAAAGAGCTGGTTCTGTGCAAGACCATGGCATCTATGTAGTTGCCAAACCACAGACGCAAAGGGTCCCAGTCCGGCAAGTTTTCCAAACGGCATGACGATTTGTCCGCATCATTAAACACAAGACGTTGGCTGTAGGCGAAGGCTACCTCTTCCGGCGCACCTTCCAGCAAGATGCGCAGCCGCTCCAGGCAAGGCGGAAAAATGAAATTGTCCGCATCCAGAATAAACGTGTAAGGCGCATCAACCAGTGCAAGCGCAACATTTCTGGTGAAAGGCAGGCCACTGTTCACATCGTTTCCCACAAAACGCAGGCGGCAAAAACGCCCGGCAGGCCTTTCCATCCAGCGAACGGTGATATCGGGGCCTTCATCAGTGGAACAATCGTCACAGACAATGAGCTCCAATCTGCCCAGTGTCTGCCCGGCTATAGAATCCAGCGCTTCCCTGATATACTTCGCATAGTTGTACAGAGAAATGAGAACGGCCACATCTGCAGTTCCTCCGATACCGCCGGAAAAAAGCTCACGCATGTCCGCTCTCTCCCATGATCAACGCATGTTCTTTCATAATGCCTTTAAGGATAACATCCATGGAATACTTGCGCAGGGTCTTCAAAGCATTGCGTCTTACTTCTTCCGCTTTCTCCATGCCGGCAGACGAACGCAGCAAATATTCAATCACGACAGGCATATCCGCAAGCCCTGCAGCAATGTAATCCCGGCCCGGCTGCAGCGGCCATGAAGCTGAACAGGGCTCGGAAATTACCACGGCTCCCTGCCACATACCCAGCAGTACAATACGATGCCACTCAAAGTAGAGCATATCTGACTGATGCAGATTGAGCGAAAATTTCGAGCGCCGCACAATGGAACTGGCGCTTGCCGTGTCAAGCGGTGTCGTTTCCCCGCTTACCAAAGGACAGGACATATCCTGCAAACGCAAATATGAATGAAAATCTGCAAACAGCGCCGCATTCCTGGCAAAGAATTCGCTGCGTCTCGGGGTAGCCGCGCCGAAAAAACAGCAGTCCAACGGTCTGGCGGAGAGAGGCTCGGAAAGAGGTTCCTCGTTTACCTGCCATTCCCGCGTTGTCTTTGGCAAACCCTCGGTCGCGATGGACAGAGGAATAGCCGCAGTCCCATCAAAACCGGGGCAGAATCCGCTGAAACCCAGGGGCAAATATTGGGCAGGCAAGCCATTTTCCAAGAAATGGCGAACATTGCCCTGATCAAAATCCAGGATCAAATCGGCCTTGCCGAAATGCCTCGCTCCCTCGACAAACCAGCCCAACCGGATCTGTTCCGTGTTCACACGCCACAAGCGTTCACCGTTGAGCGGCCAGGCCGCCGCCTCGGGAACAAAAAGAAAAAACTCATGTGGAGCGACCACAATACGCAGCGGGATATCCAAATTTACCGGGTTCAGACACTCATTTTCAGAACCGACAATATTGAGCGTTGCCTCCACGCCCATCTCCTGGAAACCGGAGTAGAGCAACCGGGCAATATCATGAAAGAAGTAGTTCCCCTGTTTCGCAACCCAAATGCTGACACGTGGTCCCTTTCCTTCAAGCAGGCTCCGCAGTGGGTATCCCCCTTTCCAGCAAAGGGCTTCCAATGCGAGGGCAGACGGCCCGATAACCCGTGCAGCGGCTTCCGCTGCACCTGACTCATGAGCAAGTTCTCTATCCACCGGTCGGGTATCCAAACTTTCTTTCCCGGTTACACCGGCATGAGAAACAGTTTCACCGGAGAATTCCTCACCTTCCGCACTTTTCTCTGACAATGCGGCATGAACAGGCAACGTATCAGAGCAAACCGTTCCGCCGGAGAGCATCGAATCCGGCGCTTCATTGCCCGCTGAAACCTCGGTTTTAAAAATATCTGACGTTATATTATCTGCAGTGGGTGCTTTTGTTCTCGAAAGCTTTGCCCCTCCCCAACGAAACACTCTTCCCATCACATGCCGCACATAACGAAGCGGAGCCGTTACACGCCACGACTTCGACGAAAGAAGATTGTTCAGAATTCCACGCAGCGTATCTCTTTCCTCGTGCAGCGCATTCCTTTCCTCGCGCAACACATCTCTTTCTTCACGCAGTGCATTCCTTTCCTGGGACAGTGTTTCCTTCTCCCGATAAAGGGTATCTTTCTGGCGAAGCAAGGATTCGGTCTCATTGCGCAGGGCATCAACCCGTGCTCCGAGCTCGCAGGTTTGCTTTTTCAGGGCATCCCGTTCCTCTCTCAGAAGGATATTGTGTCCACGGAGACGTAACAGCTCACGACCACTTTCAGTATCCAGCCCTTGCGACA
>JAFPZV010000083.1 GCA_017417085.1 Deltaproteobacteria bacterium
AGCCTGGCTGGATTGCGCGTGAGCGCTCATGAAATGACTTTTTTGCTGATGGCCGACAAGGATGCGAGGCATGGGACAGTAGTGCAGGTCATGGACCTGGCCAGGGAAACAGGCTTTGGCAAGTTGGCCATTGGTACGGAGAGGAAGCGTCTGTGAGCGGAACTGCGCTGATAGGCATCGATTTGGGAGGTACCAACTGCCGTGCGGCTCTGCTCGCGGAGTCGGGGGAAATTTTGCGTTCCAACCGGATCCCGACCCGGGTAGCGGAAGGTCGTGAACAGTTTCTGTCGCGTTTGTTTGAGCTGTGCGACGATCTGCTGTCCTTTGCCGAAAAGGAAAAGCGGCGTGTGCTTGCCGTTGGCATGGGCGCGGCCGGAGTGATTGCCGAAGGCGGGGTGGTGACGGTTTCGCCCAATGTGGCCTGGCTGGACGGTTTTCCCCTGGCGGAAACAATGGCCAAAGGGCTGCGCTTGCCGGTCACCGTGGTCAATGATGCCAATGCGGTTGCCTGGGGCGAAGCAAAATTCGGTGCGGGACGCAATTTTGCCTCGTTTTTGACGATTACGCTTGGGACCGGCGTCGGCGGTGGCCTGGTGCTTGAGCGGCGTCTCTGGAAAGGAAGTGACGGAGCGGCGGGCGAGATTGGACACTTTGTTGTGGATCCTGGGGGGCGCCCTTGCAAGTGCGGCAGTCGCGGCTGCCTGGAACGGTACGCGTCGGCAACCGGCATGGTGTGCAGTGTAATCAAACTTTTGGAACAGGGGAAGGCCAGCGTGTTGAAGGTGTTCCCTCCGGAAGAACTGACGGCGTTCGAAATCTCCAGGGCGGCGCGCAGCGGTGACGCGGTGGCGCTTCGGGCCCTGCAGGAAGCGGGAGAGCGGTTGGGACAGGTGCTGGCGAGTGTTGCCAACCTGCTCAATTTGGACGGAGTGGTTATCTGTGGCGGCCCCAGTGCCAGCCTGGATCTGCTGCGTCCCTGGCTGGAAGCGGAGATGCGTTTTCGGACCTTTGCCATACCTTTCAGACGCATGCGGATCGTGCGTGGAGAATTGGGTGATGAGGCGGGCATCGTGGGTGCGGCCTGTCTGGCTTACGATGCGGTGCTGCAGTAAACGAAAAAACATTAATGACGGAAAATGGAACATAAAAGGAGAAGTGGTTATGAGGATTGATATTTTGACGGGTGGCGGAGACTGTCCGGGATTGAACGCGGTGATTCGCGGCGCGGTGAAGGCCGCGGACCGGCGTGGTTGGGAAGTGTTTGGCATTAACGACGGTTTTGACGGGCTGATAGGGGAACCTCGCGGCGAGTTGCTGACGCTGCGGCGGGTTGGCGATATTTTGGCGCGCGGCGGTACCATTTTGGGAACGAGCAACCGCGGCAATCCATTCTCCTTTCCGGTAAAACGGGACGGCAAAGTCGAGTTGATGGATGTTTCCGAGCAGGTGGTGGCCAATTGCCGGCGCCTGGGACTTGATGCGCTGATCGCGGTGGGGGGCGACGGTACGCTGAAGATTGGCAAACGGCTTATCGAACTGGGTGTTCCGGTGGTTGGGGTTCCCAAAACCATTGACAACGACTTGCGCGGTACCGACGTTACCTTTGGTTATACCACCGCAGTGGAAATCGTGACGGAGGCGCTGGATCGCCTGCAGACGACGGCGGAAAGCCATCATCGGCTCATCGTGGTGGAAGTCATGGGACGCAACGCCGGCTGGATCGCCCTGGAATCGGGCCTCGCCGGTGGTGCCAACGTCATTTTGATACCGGAAATTCCTTTTGATCTGGAGAAGGTCAACGAATTTTTACGGAAAAGGCAACAGGACGGACGCGCCTTTTCCATTATGGTGGTTGCGGAAGGTGCGTATCCGCTTTCCGGGACTACAGTGGTGCAGGCTTCCGCTCAGGAAAATTTCGGCATTGAGCGTCTGGGCGGCATCGGCAACGTGGTCGCCCGGCAAATTTCCGAGGCGACCGGCATTGAAAGCCGGGTTGTCGTGCTGGGACATGTGCAGCGCGGCGGTTCTCCCTGCTCTTTTGACCGTATCTTGAGTTCACGGTTCGGCGTGCATGCGATCCGGCTCATCGAACGCGGCGAGTTTGGCAAGATGGTCGCCCTGAACGGGCGTTCGGTAGTGGCCATTGATATTGATCAGGCGGTAGCCCAGCTCAATCTCGTTGATCCGGAAGGCGATTTGGTGGTCGCAGCCGAGGAACTGGGTATTTCTTTGGGACGGTAACGTGATTTCGGGCGCAGTGCTTTTCCTCCTGCGCCCGGTTTCTCAAAAAAAGATGCTTTCATAACAGAAGAAGATGGTGGCGCAAGCCCCATCTTTTCTTTGTGAGGGCGGGAGAATATGTACGTGAACAACAAGGGTGTTGTCTTTATCCTGTTTTTTTATTTGCTGTTTTTTGCTGGCTTCACAGCGGTTTGGGGGGCCGGATTCCATATTCATGAACAGAGCGCCAAGGCAATGGGCATGGGGAATGCCTTTACCGGTCTGGCCGATGATCCTTCGGCGCTCTTTTACAATCCTGCGGGAATTGCCTTTCAGAAAGGGACGCAGATCAGTCTTGGCTGTACGGCCATCAGCGTGCCGAATACCAGATTCCGGGGAAACACCAAACTGGGCAACAATCAGGCTTCTCCTGCGCTGGGAGTTCCGCTGGAACATGTCAAGGAGAGAGCCAAGCGGGATGTCTTTTTGCCTCCCAACTTCTATGTGGTGCACAGCTTTGAAAATGCGCCGGTGTCGGTAGGGCTGGGGCTGAACGCCATTTATTCATTGTCCAAACGTTGGGAATCCGACAGCGCTTTTCAGGATGAGGTGAAAAACATTTCCATAAAAGCGATGAACCTGCAGCCGACGATTGCCTACCGGATCGACAAGTACCATCTCGCTTTCGCTGCCGGTATTGATTACACCTACGCGACGGTGGGGTTGAAAAAATCGGTGTATGCCGATCGGTATCTGTTCGCCGGTGGATATCCTGGCCAGGCGGCCGAACATCTGGGTGATCTGGAATACGACGGCGATGCCGATGGCTGGGGCTATAATTTCGGGGTGTTGTGGAAGCCGCTGGACTGTCTGTCCCTGGGGCTTTCCTACCGGAGCAGGATTGTGCTTAATGCGGATGGCAATGCCGATTTCACCAGGGTTTTCGGCCCCTATGCGGGATTTCATGGACACGGCGATGTGACCATCAATCTTCCGGATAGCTGGAGCTTCGGTGTCGCCTACCGTCCGGCGAAAGCCTGGACTTTGACCTGCGATGTGGAGCGTTATGGCTGGAGTTCCTTCAAGAAACTGGAGGCGAATTTCGATTCCCGGGCGACCATTCCCGATTACTATTCCGAAAAAGATTGGGAGGACAGCTGGGCGTTCAGATTTGGTGTCCAGTACGATGTTTCGGAGTGTTTCAGTGTCCGTGCAGGCTATGCCTACGACCGTACGCCAACGCCGGAACGTACCCTGGGGCCGGAGCTTCCCGATGCCGATCGTGATAACTATACCATGGGGTTCAGTTATCGCTACGGGCATGTTACCTTCGATATGGCCTATATGCTTGTTATTTTCCGGGATCGTCATGTGGATAACGCTCTCCAGACCGGCACTTACGAGAGCAAGGCCTATCTGTTAGGAACCAATTTGACCTATGCTTTCTGAGGATTCTTTTCTGGAACAATCTTTCAGGAGAAAATGTCTTGACTCCATTTTTTATCTTGGTGTAAAAATCTCTCCGCAATTG